>DAOVLC010000279.1 GCA_030631455.1 Candidatus Zixiibacteriota bacterium | reverse complement strand
CTCCTAAGGTCGGACCGCAGGTGGAAACTTCCATCTCGTCGTCTACGGAAGCTAGACCAAAGAGACGTTCACATGGACTTCACATGCTGATCGCGTGGAGGTCGGAGCTCTGAATTCGATTGGCGGCCACGGTGGTACACTGCCGAGTGCATATCAGTTGCAGCAGAACTACCCGAATCCGTTCAACCCGAAGACCACGATCTCTTACGATCTCGGCGTCGATGCTCATGTAACTCTGACTATCTACAATATTCTCGGCGCGGCCGTGAAGGTACTCGTCGATGAATATCAGTCGGCAAACAACGACTATACCGTTGTCTGGGATGGAACAGACCTGAACGGTTTAGTCGTATCGTCCGGCGTATACTTCTATAGGCTCTCAGCTGGCGAGTTCAGCGAGACTAAGAAGATGATGCTGATGAAGTAGCAGCCAACTTATTTGGCAGGGCGGTGCAAATACCGCCCTGCCGGATACACGGAGGTGTATGTTGAAAAGGTTTGAATACAAATTGGCAAGGCTGTTACCTCTAACGTTGTTGTTTGTCCTTTTTGCGACGACTGCGTTCGCGGATACTGACGAGCCACCAGAGTGGGTGAACTTGTACTCATACAGTTCAACTCTGAATGGCGAGCCATTGCCGGTCGGAGCGTTGGTCGATGTTTACGATCCTGATGGTGTCCTCTGTGGGAGCTTTACCGTCCATACTGAAGGAAAATACGGTTTCCTTCCTGCCATGCGCGACGATGACGCGACTCCATCTGTTGATGAGGGAGCCGATCCAGGCGATCCGCTTGAGTTGCGAATTAACGGTGTTCATGCGACAGCGCTGGGCCCCGAGGAGGCTATTTGGACTTCGAATGGTGATAATAGGGAGGTCGATCTCTCGGTCGAGTACACAATCGATGTTGACGTGCGGCCTCTTCCTGACGGTATCGGAACTCCTGCTTACTACACCCTCTATTACTTCTGGGTGGTGAACACAGGAGAAGGAATCGATTTCTTCCATCTGGAAGCGTCATCGGGACGCGCTTGGAGCGTTGAGATAATCGGCTCCTCTACGACCGGTTACATTGCTTCGGGCGACTCGGTAGAAGTAGGCGTCCGCACCCTGGTCCCTGCCGATGCAGAGGATGGCGATTCGGATGATATGACGCTTACTGCGACATCGGCGATGGACGGAACCGTGTTTGATGCCGAAGTCGTGACGACCACGGTCACAATGAGCGCAGCTGGTGAGTGGGAAGGGATTGTACCGGGAGTGTTCCAGCTCTTCCAGAACTATCCTAATCCGTTTAACCCGACCACGAGAATCGAATTCACACTCGAACAAGCCAGCGAAGTAAGGCTCGAAGTTTACAATGTACTCGGGCAAAGTATCAAGACTCTACTCGAAGGATACTTTCCCAACGGTTCTCATGAGGCTGTGTGGGACGGCACGACAGAGAGCGGTGCAAAAGTTTCAAGCGGTATCTACTTTTACAGGCTGAGCACGAATGAATTCTCGCGGACACGGAAAATGATGTTAATGAAATAAGAGACCCCGCTTCGTTGTTGTTATGGAGAGGCTTCTTCCCGACAGGAGGAAGCCTTTTCTTATGTCAGGGAAGTGATGTGAGGAGCATCGGAAGCAAGTTTCGCTCGCGAGAACACAGCAGGATAGAAGTTAGAGTTTGTCAACGCGAATATTCATGATGATTCGTTTGAATGCTTCGAAATTCCTGAAAAACGTTGTAATCTGAGATCCATTCGTAACACCTGAGCGATTTTCATCAGTTCCAAGCGTGTGACTGGAAATATCGAACGTCTCGAATATCGGCGCGAGCGCACCCTTATCTGACAGCTCAATATCCTGGGCTTTGATCCTCCACAACAGTCTCTGTTTCTGACAGAATGTTATCGCTTTAGCGAGACTGATGTTCGACACATCGGAGGTATCATCAGACGGTAGCTCCCCGCTATCATCATTCGGAGTATTGCACGAACGCGGTTTCTCGCTGTCAGGAATTCGCGCGATTACCATCTGCAGGGTTTCGTTCTTCGACCCGGCAGTCAACTCAGGGTCGGGTCCCGTGGCATAGCTGCAGTACTTCTCCGCAATCTGATCGCTAACTCTTTCCCTATCGAGGATAGCCGATGTATGCCGATACTGACTCAAGACCAATCCTGAACGTTCGAGTGAACCTCTCCCCGGCTGTGCCGCAGCAAGACCACTACGTATTATACTGCGCATAGAGTTCTTATCAACAACATTATGAGGCGGCGGAACATGAATCCCACCACGCAGGTCAGACCCGTAGGACTTCTTTAATCCACCTTTATGCTGTCCTCGAGAAGAGTCCGGGTCACCAGGTGCTCGATTTCGTCGAGAGCTGATTCACTTATTCTGCCGCGAGCGATGTATTTGTCCAGATGTTCGAGAACGATTCTTCTCATCTCTACGGAATCCGACGGGAGATTCAACACGAGTTCCCCGGATTCCCTGTCGAACTCAACAAATCTGCTTTTGTTCATCTCCAATACCATCCCATGGCTGTACGCCATCTTCCACTTTCAATGCCCACCAAGCTACTCCACATTTGCTAACAGCGGCTTACTGTCTTTGTTCCAGCATTTCGAATGAGATGTGATTGTGATTCGCCCCTGCGATTATTGTCGGTAGAAACGACGATTTTTGAATTGACAAGAGCATAATCATGGTGTTCTTTATGAGACATTATCGGGTATGCGATGAAGCGTTATCAAATGGCAGGCTGTTTCTATCGCTGCCCGGGAATCTGGTGTAAGTTTCTTTTGTGCCGCGAGTTATTAGATTCGACAGGCTTTGGAAATTCTATGGGTTCATCTGCTGGTTCAGAGCAACATGAAGATCGGCCAGAGTGAACGAAGGAGCAGGAAACGGAATTATGGAAGAGCAGATATATGAGGCAAGCGTCGAGGAGAAGACACTGTTCTCGACGGAATTCGAGTTCACGCTCCCGAAGGGGTTTATAGACGAAGAGGGGGCTGTCCACAGGGACGGAATCATGCGTCTGGCGAATGCCAGAGACGAGATCGCACCTCTGTCTGATCCAAAGGTGAGAGAGAACAAGGCATACCTGGTGATACTTATCCTATCGAGGGTGATAACGAAACTGGGAAACATCAGCGAAGTGACGCCGGAAGTTGTGGAGAGGTTTTTCTCTGCTGATCTCTCGTATTTGCAGGATTTCTATCGCAGAATAAACGGGGACGGCGAGGCCATCATCCCTGCCACCTGTCCTGCCTGTGGGCACGGCTTCAATGCGGAGTTCAAGTGCCTGGGAAAATGACGAGCTACCCCCGGGATGAGATATTTCGGGAGGTAGCGTATCTTGCTTATCATTTCCACTGGAGCTTAGATGAAATTACATCGCTCGACCACAAGACCCGCCACCGTTTCATAGGGGAGATATCTCAGATAAACCGCAGGATCAACAGTGGTCGCGAAGAAGGCTGAAACTATTGAATCGTTCAGGATATATTGCATAACTCTAACCAAATGAGCCGCAAGGCGCCTATCTTGCGGAAGGAAGGAACAGACGGATGAGGATCACAAGAACGCTTCTGATGGCTTTGCTTGCCGGACTTCTGATGATCGGCTGTTCGCCGTCAGAGGAGACCGACCAGGGTGAGATGCCGGAGGAGACTGCTGTAACTGACGCAACAGGTGCCGGTCTCACGATCGACTACACGCTCGTCGTGTCAGGT
>DAOVLC010000324.1 GCA_030631455.1 Candidatus Zixiibacteriota bacterium | reverse complement strand
TTATTCGAACTAAATATCATAAGGAAACGAGATTACTTTGCTTTGAGATTAAGAAAATTCATGATTTTATCGGATAGTAAGATTCTACTTGATGTTATCAATTTCTACTTGATGTTCTTTGCCAAATTACAGAGCCGCGCCGCAGCATCTCTCGCCTCGCCCATCACAGGGTCCTCGATGACGTGTGTGTTGTATCCCAACGAGTGCCCGAGGCTTTCGGCGGTGTCTTTCGCAAGTTTGTTCGACCCGATTATCACCTGAAAGTCACTGTCGGAAACTGTTGTTGGTGTCTCCTTGACATGACCGTGCATGCCTGCCTCTAAGTACGACAGCGCACCGGTGGGAGTTGAGCGGCGAATATGATATTTCGCCAGAATATACATCGCATCGCCAAATGTCGAAGGGTCGCCGACAGTCGGACCGGATGCAATCGAAGTAAGATCGTCTCCGATCACGTCCGACAAAATCAGCGACACAACTCTCGCTGGATATGCGGCCTTTGCCAATCGACCACCCTTGATTCCCGAGAGATGTTTGCGAACCGTGTTCAATTCCCGAATCGTCGCACCGCAGGATAGCAGTTGTGATGTTACGGACTGCTTATCGTCGAGCGTGATATTCTCCGCCGGGCTGCACCAGATCGAGGATGCTCCTCCCGATATGAGAACCAGCAGGAGATCGTCTTTGCCAAGACCTGAGGCGATCTTCATCGTTCCCTCGGCGCATTTGATGCTATTCTCATCCGGAATCGGATGCGCGGCTTCAAGTATGGGAAGAGTGCGCAGCTCACAAGAGTGTCCGTATTTCGTCGACACGAGGCCGCCTGTGATCCGATCACCCAGGATGGTTTCGATCGCATCCGCCATCGCGCAAGCGGCCTTGCCACCGGCGAGCACATGAACGGACGAGAACTCATCGAGGTCGAGAGGCAAATCACCCACCGCCAGAGAAGAGCCATCGAAAGATACGAAACTGTCAACCGCATTAGCCGGGTAGATGCAGTCGATTATGTGCTGGATGATTAGGTTCGCGTCTTTTCTCGGTTTTGGCATCATAATGTCATCAACCACGCCCGGACAATATATGTAATCAAGATCATAGATGCAAACACAACAAGCAATAGAATTATGTAGTGCCTGGGTGCGCGGGCAATCCGATTTCCTTTGCTATCAACAAGAAAAACGGAGAATATCTCGAATCTCTGAAGAAAGAAATGCAACTTTGACCTATGTGTCCCGTTTATTTAGCCAGAAAAAAGCGAATATGACGGGAGTGTAGATCATGAAAAAAGCACTGTTACTTGGGTTTGTGGCCCTTGGGCTTTTGTACTATTTGCTGCCTTCCAATGCGAAGGCCGAAAGCGGCAGGATTTACGGCACCATTCGCACCATCGACGGTGAAGATTTCGAGGGATGGATCAGATGGGACAAGAATGAGGCGTACTGGGATGATATCATCGATGCCACCAAGGAGAGAAAAAGCAAGAGATACAAAAGAAAATCGCGGAGAAGGAGTTCGAGCAGTTTCTTCATCTGGGGTAGCGGTTCAAGCCGACAATCGGAATTGAAGTTCGGTCATATCAAGACGCTACTCCCTGTTTCCTCGAGTGAAGCGGTCATAACTTTGAAATCAGGCGAAGAGTATGAAATGTCCGGTTCCGATCTCGGGACGAGCGTGAGAGATATTATCGTGGACGATAAGGAAGAAGGCGAAATTTGGCTCGAATGGGACGACATCGATGAAATCAATTTTTCGAAGGAGCCGTCCGCACCTGAGAGTACTGCCGAGCGACTATACGGCAAACTTACCACGCGCAGGGGCGAGGAGTTTGTCGGATGGATCGAATGGGATCGCGATGAGGTTATGACGACGGATATACTCGACGGAGACGAGGGCAGGCGCAAGAATCGGAAGATCAAGTTCGGCAAGATCAAATCATTGGAGCGTCGTTCGAGTTCATCTTGTATTGTGACGCTTAAGTCCGGCAAAGAAATGAAGCTATCGGGCACTAACGATGTGAACTCGGAGAATCGGGGAATCAGGGTCAAGGATCCTGCGCTCGGACGCATCGATGTTGAGTGGAACGATTTTGACATTGTCGAGTTCATGCCGGTGCCGCGCGACAAGTTGCCGAAATACGACTCGTTCGACGGTGGGCGCAAGATCATGGGCACGGTCTTCACCGAGGATGGCGAGAAGTTTGAAGGCGAGATTATCTGGGACACCGATGAGGAAGAGACCTGGGTGCATCGGAATGGCGGCTTCCATGATCTCGGTGTTGTGATCGAATTTGCGAATATTAAACTGATTGAGAGGCATTCGAGGCGCGGTGCGGTGATCACTACCAGAGCGGGACGTAACATCCTGCTGAAAGGCTCGAATGATGTCAACTCGGAGAATAATGGAATAATAGTTAAGCTTGATGATGGCGACGAGGTCGAGATAGACTGGTACGACTTCGAGAAAGCCGAGTTCAAGTAGGAACAGGGGAACGCTTTTTTCTGTTTCGATTCTGCAACTCCTCCTGGCCCGGGCAATTGATTTGCCCGGGCTGCTTTTTCTTGCTGTAATCCTTAGAAAGCCTTGCCGCCGCACACGGCACTTTGGCATTGACTTAACACCGACTCGCCCTATATTGCTATTGACTGCCCGCGCAGGGATGTCTCTATTTCTTCGAGAGGAAACGCCATGAGAATAATCATCGTCTTGACAAGTGTTATGATATGTTCAACGGCGTTCGCTGGAATTATCGAGTATTCGGCGGAGATAAGGCCGTTGCAAATATCAGAGGAAGGAGGTGTTCTGACAACAACACGATACGAGATGAATGCACTGGGTAAGCCGAGTATACCGTATGAATGCTACGGCTTCGTGCTGCCGTACGGTGAGACTATCAGTGAGATTGATGTTGTCTTTAGTGAACACACTGTCCTGGAAGGTAAGCTCAATATTCGGCCAGCGCAGTTGCCGACACTAATCAGTCAAGTAGATGTTGCGGTCACGATAGACAGTGAAGTATATGGCAGCAGCGAACTATATCCTCAGAAGGACTCTGAGCTGCGTTGTGTGGAGCGACTCTCGGGCTTCGACATTGCCATACTCAATGTATATCCATATAAGTACAGCCCTGCCAGAAAGGAGCTCAGCTATTATCGACAAGTTTCAATCCGCTTAAGGACGGTGTCGGATCCAGAAATCCGTGCGCAGCAATCTCCAATGGTCTGCAGAAGCGCCAGTGTGCTGAACAGGATCGAGAAGCTGACTGTGAATCCAGCCATGGTCGAGTCTT
>DAOVLC010000206.1 GCA_030631455.1 Candidatus Zixiibacteriota bacterium | reverse complement strand
ACTCAAGATTGCGTGACGACTGGCAGAGCAAAGCCTAGAGGTCAGGTTCCGCAGACCGGCAGAGCCGAACAAGAAACCTGACATGCTGAAAAAGAGATAGAGGTGTCATAAGTAGCAAGTTGGATACGAAAGATTGACGCCTCACGCTCAGCGTCTCCAGAAATCAGGGATGAGAAGAACGAGGACTGTGAACAACTCCAGACGCCCGAGAATCATCAGAAACGACAGGAATAGCTTGCCGCCCCACGGCACAAATGCATAGTTCTCGATTGCACCGACCTTGCCGAGTCCGGGGCCGATATTTGCCAGTGTCGCCACCACAGATGTCGCCGCAGTCACCATGTCGAGACCGATGGCAGACATCACCAGAGTACCGGCGACAAACGATAGGACAAATACGCCGAAAAAGACCAGAACCGATCTTATCACAGAATCCTCGATTGCTTGATTACCGACCTTCACCGAGAAGACAGCATGCGGATGAAAGGCCTTGTATATCTCGTTATACGCTGCCTTGATAACAATCACTAACCGGGATATCTTCATGCCGCCGGCTGTCGATCCAGCACAACCGCCTACGCACATCAGAGCGACCATCAGTATTTTCGCAAATGACGGATATAGATCGAAATTATCAGTGGCAAATCCGGTCGTTGTCGATACGGCAAGTGTCTGGAATGATGCATAACGTAACGCGGTCAAGAAGTCGGGATACCGCTCAAGTATACTCACGGCTATCAGGAGCATCGCAACAAGGTTTATCGCTATGTAAACCTTGAATTCGGTGTTGGCGAAGAACTCTCTCACACGTTTTCGGGTTAGCACGTAATACAGGCCAAAGTTGATTCCGGCAAACAACATAAATACAGTCATTATGATGTCGATGGCTGTACTGTTATAATGGGCAATCGACGCGTTCTTGGTCGAAAAACCCCCGGTGGCCATACATGTCAAGGCATGACACAACGCATCAAAGAAATCCACACCCGCAAGCATGAGGCTGCCCAGCAGTGCCGCTGTAAAACCAATGTAGATCTTCCAGAGTGTAGACGATGTATGCTTCAGTTTCGGCTTGAGACCTTCGGTAATCGGGCCGGGCACTTCCGACTTGAACAGATGCCGGGCGCCGACCCCAAGCTGCGGCAAAATGGCAATAAACAGCACGATTATGCCCATCCCGCCAAGCCACTGTGTGAGCGAGCGCCAGTAGAGCACCGACTTTGACGACGACTCGATATCGGTCATCACCGACGAGCCGGTTGTTGTGAATCCTGATGCCGATTCGAAGAATGCGTCGACCGGATTCGTGAAAGTGCCGTCGATCATGAACGGGATCGCACCGAAGAACGACACAGCGAACCACCCGAGCGTGACAACAGCAACAGCCTCACGCGCGTGAATCGTGCCCTTTTCCTTCCTACCCACCAGATACAGAGCTGATCCGGCCGCGAAGGTCACGAGAGTCGAGATGACGAATGTGATAATGCTCCGTGTACCATCCGACCAGACAGCGAAAATGACCGAAGTCGCCATGAATATAGAAATGCCGATCAGCAAAAGGCCGAGCAGCTTGGCTATAGTCCGATAGTTCATCAGGTTTTCTTTATCTTGAAGAGCTTCTCGACTCTCTTGCGGTTTCCCGGAGTCGTGAATACGATCACTGTCGAATTGGGCAGGACTGTGTCTTTTCCCTTCGGTATCATGACGCCGTCAGGTCCAACCACTGCTCCAATCACCACACCCCTCGGGAGATTCAGATCCACAAGAGGTTTCTTCACAATTCTTGAAGTCGACGGTGCGATGACTTCGAGGATCTCCCCTTTACCTTCCTCGAGTATCGTCGAAGAGACGACACTCCCGGCGCGGACATACTTCATGACCTGGTTTGCGGCTACAAGACGGGGTGAGATAACGGCATCGATGCCAAGATGCTCGTACAGATCCTTGTAGTCCGGCTTGTTAGCAAGGACGACGCACTTGTGAGCACCCATCTGCTTCGCCAGAAGACCGGTCAAAAGGTTGACTTCCTCGCCCTCAGAGACGACTGAGATGAAGACATCGCATTCATTGACCCCGACCTCCTCCAGAATGCTCATATCTGTCCCGTCTCCATTGATTATCAGGACTTTGTCCAGAGTCTCTGAGAGGAACTTACAGCGATCGGCGTCCTTCTCGATCAGAGTAACCTCGATTTCTTCTCCACCGAGCGCACTTGCGACCGAGAATCCTATGTCACCTCCACCTACGATGACTACTTTCTCTGCTTTTCCACGATGTTTCTTTCCGAAGAGTTCTTCCACTTCCGGAATTGCCTCGATTTTACCGATCACGAGGACTTCGTCATTCAGAAGGATTTCGTCCTCTCCAGAGGGAATAATCAGCCTTCCATCGCGCAGAATAGCAGCAACCAGCGCGTCATCAGGCATGGTCAGGTCTTTCAATTGCTTGCCGACCACTTTCAATTGCTCGTTCAGTGCAAGCTGTATCAGTTCCACGCGGTTGTCAGCAAAAGTCTCAACCATAACAGCGCCGACCGATTTGACAAGCTTCGTGATCTCTATTGCTGATAGTATCTGAGGGCAGATTACGAGATCGATCCCAAGTACATCGTCATATGCACCGGAATCACCGTCAAGGTACTCACGGGAGGAGACGCGCGCTATCGCCTTCTTCGCACCGAGACTTTTCGCGCCATGCGCTGCCAGGAGGTTAGTCTCATCGTCATCGGTCACGGCTATCACGATGTCCGCTTTCTCCGCCTCAGCCTGTCTGAGGCACTTCGTGCTGCCACCCTGGCCGACCAGCGCCATAACATCCATTCGCTCCTTGGCACTGTTTACCGCGCGAGAGTTGGCGTCTATGATTGTAACGTCGTGATCTTCCGATGCGAGAAAGCCGGCGATATGCTTGCCGACCTCCCCCATGCCGATTACGATGATATTCATAACATCCCATGCTCCATATTACTCAAGAACTTACTGGAGACGATCAATCAAGTCAAACCCTTTTTGTTTCAATCGGATCGACCGCACCAATCCTGAACTGCCAAACGAAACCGGTCCGCGAACTTGGTCGATATGATCTATTCGACTGGCTTGCTATACGTTACATAGAACCCAAGTGAGAGCAAAATGCCCGGGAATATCGGTTCCAGCCCGAACCAGTACTCTCCTGACGACGAAAGATGCTTCGACAACAGCCAAACAAGCGAAAGCAAACCGGAGCATATCATGGAGATAACAGTCTGCTTTGCAGGCATACGCCTTCGGCCTACAAACGCGGTAAACAGTGGTATGAGGAGTGCCGGAGTGCCTACCGACCCGAAATCATGCCAGATATCGACCACAGATTCGAAGTATAGAGCCAGGATCACAGCGAGGGCGGTCGAGATAAGAAGCCCCCATCGAGTGTAGTACGTTGTCTTGTGATCGGGAGTATTGAAAAATCGCCATACGATGTCTCGCCCGAATGTAGAGGCGGCAATAAACGAATAGGAGTCGATTGTTGACATCACAGTCGCAAGGAGCGCGGTCACAAATATGCCGAGTAATCCTGCCGGCAGGATCAGTGCCGCCAAGGCAGGAAACGATGCTACCGGATTATCGAGCTGCGGGAGAGTGGCACGTGCATAAAGGCCGCACGATGTCGTGAGAAAGTCGAAGAATGCCCAGCAGGCGATTGAGATCAGGATTCCCCTGCGTGCGTCCCCGATTTTCTTAACCGCATAGCATCGCTGGTAGAATGCCGGCTCTACCAGAGTTGCGAGAGCAATGACATACCATACAGCAATGTACCATCCGCTGTTACCGCCGTGCCATGTAAAATGCTCCTCGGGGAGATTACCCTGCAGGAATTCAATTCCGCCGAATCTGGATATCGCGAAAACAAGCAGGATTATGAAGCCAGTGAACATCAGACCGAACTGGAGAAGATCAGTTCTCACGACCGACTTGAAACCGCCGAAATGTACATATACAAGCGAGAAAAGCGTTCCGATCAGGATTCCGAGCCACAACGGCCATCCGAACACGATTTCACCCAGAACACCAATCATAAGGACGTAGGCTGCCGGTACGGTCATGAGAAAGACAATGATCGATCCTACGCCTGCTGCTGTCTTGCCGTAGGTTTTCTCCAGTCGATCCGGGATAGTCAGGAATTCAGATTCGCGAGCCTTCTTCGCAAGAAAAACCGCGAACAGAAACGCCGCAATATAGTAGGGCAGGCCGAAAACAAGCCAGTTGGAGATACCGTATCTAAAGGTGTATTCGCCTACTCCTAAAATACCGCCGTACCACGTCGAAACGAGTGAAGCTACGAATGCCGGTAGTGTCAGAGTCCGTCCGCCAACGATAAACGCAACCGCGCTTGTATCTCTACGAACACGGTAGAGTACGCCGGCAGCAATCAGGCCCAGCAGGTACGTGACAACAATGGCATAGTCGATTGTCGTCAAACGTTATTCCAGTTCAAGCTTGAGCTGCAGGAAAAACGATCTCTCGGCAGCAGGGTAATACCAGGCATATGTAATGTCTT
>DAOVLC010000330.1 GCA_030631455.1 Candidatus Zixiibacteriota bacterium | reverse complement strand
GTGCGTTCGCTCTCTTAAGATAACCGGCGATGCCGGACATCAGTCCACCGCCACCGATTGGGACGAAGACCGCATCGTTGGTGTCAAGCTGCTTCTCCAATTCGAGAGCAACTGTCGCCTGTCCGGCGATGATCTTGGGGTGGTTATAAGGTGGAACATATACCTGTCCATTCGCATCCGCGGTTTCTCGTGCATACACTTCCGTTTTCACACAATCGGTTCCGTAGAACTTAAGTTCCGCACGGTACGGTCGCAACGCATCGAGCTTCGCGCCCGAGGTATTCTCAGGAAGATAGATGGTCCCTTTGACACCGATACGACCCAACAGGTGCGCAAATGCGGCGGCATGATTGCCGGTTGAAGCGGTCACAACGCCCTTGTCTTTCTCGGCCTGTGAAAGGGAGAGAATATGATTCGCGGTGCCCCGATACTTGAATGACCCCGTAATCTGGTAGTTCTCGAGCTTCAGGAAGACTCGGCAGTTGCCCATGTCACTCAAGTAGTGCGAGTACTCGAGCGGTGTTTCCCGGATGTACTCCCTGATTCGCTTCTCGGCGGCGAGAGTTTCTCGGGCTATATCGAAGCTATCGAGTAATTGCGTCATACACCGTATCTCCGATTGCTGTTTTCAATGCTAGTAGCCTTCTCTCCAGTCAGCAATATAACGAAAAACATGTCATAGGTCAGGTTCTTTGTATCACGACAGTGAAACCACCATCCGGTGAGCCGCCCGAAAGAGCTTGCGAAACCCGGAGGCTTCTCTTAGCTTCTTCTGAATGATGAGCACCATGTGCATATTCGTACACGCTTGGGAGAAGTATTCTGTGACACCTGCGCCTTAGTAACTGGTGCATCGAAGGACAGAGAAGGAGAAACCTCAATGCATGTTGTTGAGATGCAGGATGTGACCAAGACATTCGGCAAGCAGACCGCCGTCGATGAGCTTTCGCTGTCCGTGCCGCAGGGATGTATCTACGGCTTCATCGGTCCCAACGGATCCGGAAAGACTACGACGCTACGGATGATCATGAATATTCTGTATCCGAACAGCGGCAGTATCAAGGTTTTTGGTGAGAAGATACACGGAGCCTGCTCCAGCCGTATCGGCTACCTGCCGGAGGAGCGAGGTCTCTATAAGAATATGAAGGTGCGAGATGTTCTGCAATTCAATGGACGCCTCAAGTGTGGAAGAGATGTCAGCGCGGAAGTCGATCAATGGCTCGACAGGCTCGATCTCACTGACCGGGCCAACAATAAGGTGGAGACACTGAGCAAAGGTCTGAGTCAGAAGGTTCAATTCATCGCGACAGTTGTCTCAAATCCTGATCTTGTCATTCTCGATGAGCCGTTCACGGGTCTGGATCCGGTGAATGTCGATGCCATCAGAGCTGCAATCCTCGATCTGCGGGCAAACGGAACCACGGTGATTTTCAGCACTCACGACATGAATGTGGCTGAGAAAATGTGTGATTACATTTTCATGATTTTCCGTGGCAAGAAGGTGCTTGATGGGACGCTGGCCTCCGTCAAGGAAGAATACGGACACGATACAATCCGAATCAGTACTGACGATGGCATGCCCTCCGTCGAAGAGCTCGACGGCGTGGACAGGATTACAGATTTCGGCCAGATTCAGGAGCTTCACATGGTTCGTGACTGCGATCCGCAGAAGGTACTCTCCGAGATAATGTCACGAACCCGCATCAGGAGTTTCGAAATTGCTCAGCCTTCACTCCATGAAATATTTGTCCGCATTGCGGGTCCTGAGGCCGAGGAGGTTGATGATGCGTAGAATACTATGGCTTGCCAGAAGGGAATATCTGACTTCGGTGCGAACCAAGAGTTTCATCCTGGCATTGGTTATTGCTCCGGTTATGATGAGTGGCAGCGGCATTGCGTTCGCATTGCTCAAGGATCGGGTCGACACTACAGATAAGAAGGTGGCAGTAGTAGATCGTTCTGGTATCGTCGCCGAAGCGATTGCAGAGGCGGCTGAGCAGCGAAACAGCTCTAATATCTACGACGAGGAATCGGGCGAGAAGATCAGGCCTGCTTACATTGTGGAGGTCGTAGAGCCGAACCAGATGGATCCAGATGCGCAGCGGTTAGAACTTTCGAACCGGATTCGCCGGGGTGAACTGCACGCATTCGTCGATATCGGTCCTGAAGTCCTTCACCCGGGAGAGGATGCCGACGCGCACCGCATCGCTTATCACGCAAGAAACGCAGCTATCGACGATCTCCGCAGGTGGCTGCGCTCGCCTATCAACAGCCAGTTGCGAAAGATCCGCCTCGTCGAGAGCGGTGCCAATGAATCGGCTGTCGACGAAGCGTTGATTGGGCTGAATGTGGATGCAATGGGTCTGGTGTCTGTTGACGAGAAGACCGGCGCTGTGAAGGACGCACGGCAGAGCAGTGAGGTAGAGGCATTCTTGGGACCAATCATCATGATGATGCTGATATTTCTGATGGTCCTGATGTCGGCCGTTCCCTTACTCAACGCAGTCATGGAAGAGAAATCTCAACGGATTGCCGAGGTCATTCTCGGCTCTGCCAAGCCGTTCGAATTCATGGCGGGGAAGCTGATCGGCGGGATCGGTGTGTCCCTGACAGGCTCCATAGTATACGTTGTGGGCGGGATTATCGCTATCAAGTACGTGGGTTGGGATGAGTACATCCCTTATCATGTTCTGCCGTGGTTCTTTACATTTATGGTGTCCACGATAATAATGATGGGTTCGGTGTTTATAGCACTTGGCGCTGCCTGCAACAATGTCAAGGATGCACAGTCGCTCACTTTCCCGGCGATGCTGCCGGTCATCATACCGATGTTCATCATGATACCGGTGGCCCAGGAACCTTTATCCGGTTTCTCGACTTGGATGTCGTTAATTCCACCATTCACTCCGACTCTGATGCTGCTCAGACTCAGTTCGCCGATAGATATTCCATCGTGGCAGCCGTGGGTAGGACTTGCCGGCTTGTTGATTGTCACTGTGATTGCTGTTTGGGCAGGCGGGAGAGTCTTCCGCGTCGCCATTCTTATGCAGGGCACACCACCCAGAGTGGGTAATATCCTGCGCTGGGTGTTTCGCGGCTGAGTTGCATTACTGAAAGGTCACTATCAGAATCGCTTTACGTACGAATGGCAGTAGGGTTGATGGCCGCTCTTCAGATAGTAATCCTGGTGATATTTCTCGGCTTCCCAGAAAGTGCCCGCGTCAGATAGCTCCGTAGCTATTTTGAAACCCTTCTTC
>DAOVLC010000378.1 GCA_030631455.1 Candidatus Zixiibacteriota bacterium | reverse complement strand
CGGCCCGGGTGGCATCAGTGGGGAGATGAACTTCATGAAGCTGATATTGGCTCCGTCCAGCTGCCAGCACAAGTAGCTTTTCCTCTTAATGCAGCAAAAATGAAATAGTCTCTACTGCTCCGCGTTTCAGGCTTTAGTTTGGTGAAGCCGAAGTAATGTAGCGCCCAATTCGTACATGAGTGTTAGCTTCTCAGACGACCTTTCGCTTCAGGATGTCGTGAAGATGCACGATACCTGTAGGGCGGTCGTTGTCGTCTACTATGGCGAGGGATGTTATGCTGTGTTTTTCCATTATGGCGAGGGCTTTTTCGGCGAGGGCGTCGGCTTCGATAGTTTTCGGGTTGCCGCCCATATATGCTGAGATTGACTTTGTGAGGAAATCGTTGCCCTTCTCGACAGTTCTTCTCAGATCGCCGTCGGTGTAAATGCCTGCCAGTTTGCCATCCTGATCCACGACCAGCGCCAGGCCGAGACGTTTCGATGTGATCTCGACAATTACATCTTTGAGTAGATCTGTCTCCCTGACAATCGGCATCTCATCGCCGGTGTGCATCAGATCGGACACTTTGAGCAGCAGCCGCCGTCCGAGTGCTCCTCCCGGATGCCTCAGCGCGAAATCCTCCTGCGAGAATCCTCTCATTTCGAGCAGCACAATCGCTAACGCATCGCCCATCACAAGTTCAGCGGTAGATGACGTCGTCGGAACGAGATTGAACTCGTCGGCCTCACTCTCAACACCGGTATCGAGCACAACATCGCATTTCCGCGCAAGCGGTGAATCTGTGTTACCGACAATGGCGATGATCGGTACACCGAGCCGCTTGAATGGCGGGATCAGTTGAGATAGCTCATCGGTATCGCCCGATTTCGACAGGATCAGAACGACGTCATCAGGCGTGACAATCCCGAGATCGCCATGCATCCCCTCCGAAGGATGCAGATACATCGATGGCGTTCCGGTCGAATTAAATGTAGCAGCAATCTTGCGTCCCACTATACCCGACTTGCCCATACCGGTGACGATCACGCGGCCTTTGCATGAGAAGAGTATATCCAGCGCGCGATCGAAATTGTCATCCAGCCTGTCAGCCAGTTTGCCGACCTGTTCCGCCTGCTGACGAATCACCTCTGCTGCACGTTCCAGTCGTTTCACATCAAATCCACAAGTTTCTTGCCGTGCGACAACGCCACAAGTTCGTAAAATTCGCGAACTGCGCCCTTTCCGCCGGGGAGTTTAGTCCTGCAATGCGAGATTCGAACGACCTCCCTGACTGCATTCGAAGGACATGCCGCCACACCTGCTCTCTTCATTACGGGGATATCCAATATGTCGTTGCCCATAAATGCTGTCTCGGATCGCTTGAGTCCTGCTTTCTCGAGCATGTCGTCGAAGCATCCGACCTTGTCGTAGTCCTGATAAATGTACGGTACCTTCAACTCCTTCATTCTCGCCTCGGTTGCAGGCGAGTACCTTGCAGATATTACACCGGTCTCGATATTGAGCCTCGTCAGGAATCTGATCGCGAGACCATCAGAGACGAAGAACTGTTTGTATTCGATTCCTTTTGGACCGACATAGATCGAATCATTGGTCAGTACCCCGTCCACATCGAGGACTATCAACTTGATTGGCTTCAGTTTCTTCAGGAGCTTATCACGAGTCAAAAGCGGCATTTTCTTACTCCCGGGATACGATCTGATCGACCGTTTGCAGGAATTCCTCAAAATGATCGATGTGCAGCATCGACGCGGCGTCGCAAAGCGCCTTAGACGGATCGGGGTGAACTTCCAGGAAGAGACCGTCGACGCCCATCGCTGCGGCAGCTTTCGCGAACGGAATGACATATTCCGGTTGACCACTTGACTGGATACCGGCTCCGCTCGGCAGTTGAAGCGAATGCGTACAGTCGAAAATGACCGGATAGCCAAGAGATTTCATTATTATCAGCGATCTGAAATCGACAACAAGGTTGTGATACCCGAAAAATGTACCGCGCTCGGTCAGCATCACGTTGTCATTCCCCGTACCAGTCACTTTTTTCGCGATCTCGCCCATATCTTCCGGGGCCATGAACTGCCCCTTCTTTATGTTGACAGGTTTGCCTGTTTTCGCCGCCGCTACAACGAGATCGGTTTGTCTGCACAAGAACGCCGGTATCTGAAGAATATCGGCGACCTCCACAACTGTCCGAACCTCTTCGACAGCGTGGACATCGGTCAGAACGGGAATCTCCAGAACCTCTCTTACTTCAGCGAGAATTCTGAGTGCTTCATGCATGCCGATCGATGAAAATGATTTCCCGGACAGGCGGTTCGCTTTCTTGTAAGATGATTTGAAGATCAGTTGGAAATTGTATTTATCGGCAAGCTCTCTGATGGTCTCGGCAGTCTCGAATACGACTTCGCGCGATTCGACGGCACACGGCCCTGCTATTATGACCGGTCTCCCGTCGCCGATTTCTATCTGACCGACACGTATCACTTCTCAGATTCGATCTTGGAGTCGAGCCGATTGGAATTGTTCTCAACAGTCTCGCGGTACTTCAGCGATGCTCTCACAAAATCTCTGAAGAGCGGATGAGCGGCTGTTGGCCTCGATTTCAATTCAGGATGGAACTGTACGCCGACAAACCACGGGTGATCCGCCAGCTCTGTGATCTCAACGAGCCGTTCATCCGGCGACAATCCAACGATTCGAAGGCCCGCTTTGATGAGTTGCTCGCGGTATGTGTTGTTGAATTCATAGCGGTGGCGATGTCGTTCGGAAATCTCGGTTTGTCCGTATGCCTCGGAAGATCGACTGTTCGGTTCGAGTATGCAGGGATATGCTCCCAGACGCATCGTGCCACCCATATCGGAGACACT
>DAOVLC010000383.1 GCA_030631455.1 Candidatus Zixiibacteriota bacterium | reverse complement strand
CGTACTCCCTTGACGAGCCTGGTCAGATTCTCGAACAACTCCTTGCGCTTGTGCATCAACTCCGCGAGCTTGCCCTGCACATCTACCAGCAAGAGAAAACTGTCATCTATTGAGAGCATATACACTCCGATCAATAGTGTTGAATTCCATCCACCTCAGGAATTATACGACACTACTTCAGGAATTATCGGGAATTTGTGGCTGTAAGTCAACTATGTATCGCAGCAGGGTAATGTGTGTTATGGAGAACAGGGTGGTGGCCCGCCGCTGAATATGTAGTTAATCAAATAGACTGCGTCGTCGATATCTACACCGCCCGAGCAATCCGCGTCTCCTGCCTCCATGGGATCCGGCTCAGGTCCACCGGAGAAAATGTAGCTTACCAGATACACTATATCGTCGATATCTACCTCGCCGCTTCCGTCGGCATCACCCGCAACGTAAGACACCACTTCGACGTATGTTGAATCGAGCACTGTCGATACAGACTCCGCACCGTCGGAGAACTCGAAGTAGTAGTGATACCATCCTGTGGAGTCGACTGTGGCCGATGTCTCGAACAGCGCTCCGATCTCATAGTCTTTCTCACAGGCAGTCATCGGATACACTTCGGACTCACAGTGGAAATCTCGAATGACCGGCAGATGCCCGTCACTGTCAGTGTAGGTAACCGAGGCGAACACCATTCCCGAATCTGGCACCTCGACAGCGCCATTCGATAAAACCGGAGCCTGATT
Source organism: Candidatus Zixiibacteriota bacterium (assembly GCA_030631455.1). Classification (GTDB taxonomy): domain Bacteria; phylum Zixibacteria; class MSB-5A5; order JAABVY01; family JAHJOQ01; genus DAOVLC01. Next base: position 2,101 of record DAOVLC010000383.1, on the reverse strand, counting down.
GAAGAGGAAATCTGCCAGATTCGATTCTGGCATGTAGATGACGTACTTGCCAATATCGTTTGCGACAAGATCTGTGAGACTCTGAGTCGCTGTCACAGGTGAGGCGCCTATAAAACCTGACGGGGGCGGCCAGTCGGACCAGCCGGGTTGTGCCGTGAGACTCGATATATCACATGACATGCTCAGTGAATTCCCTGAGATGCTCGTCTCGATATCGCTGATTTTCGTAAATGAACTATCTGTGGCGCTGATGCCGTAGAGTCCGGGACTAAGAAGAAGTGGGACATTCGCATATACCAGTGCGTAGGCAACAGCATCGGAAGCATCGGGGTCGACAATCCCAACAGAATAGATGAACCATGTGAAGCCGGAGCTTGTCGGGAAACCGCCGCCGTTGTTATCCAGGCGGAAGTAGAGTTTTGTATCGGAGTAACTCGCATAGCAGTGCGTGATATCAAGGTAACTGCCTGCGGCGTTCTCCGCATCACCGACCGGATCGGCACCGAGATCTGCCTGCAGGTATGCCGGGACCGGGAAAGCGTCGTCCGAGTTCTTGGGGGATTGTGTCGCGACTGCTGTGTCATTCTCCGAACGGTTGTACCATTCGAGAAACGAAGATGAGGTATTGAGTTCAACTCTTGCTGAATGAGTTTGCAGAGTACATGCCTGATAGAGTTCGTCCATCGTAACTTCGTCCCAGCCGCTGATTCCCGGATCACGGAAGATTACCTGATGGACCATCGTGGGATCGTCAGCATAGACATCCAGAATGTCCAGTTCGAATTGTACGCTGTCGACAGCCGCGCTGTTGTGAGCGGATGCGAACGGATTCGGAAAACTCTGAGCGAACAAGCTGCCACTGACAACTATGCAAATCAGAATCGCACCACTAAGACTAATTTTGGTCAAAACCGCAATATCCTCCGGCAAGTATTGAGTCGGTTGTGTTAGACAAGATACACTGAAATTACGCTTTCACAAACGGAAAAACGGAGTCAGCTTTCTGACTAACAAAAGATGAGCCGGTTCGGGTTGCGCGAACCGGCCCTAGATCCAGTCCCATTCGCCCTGGGGATAGGGCATTGGTAAGATAAGTGCAGAAAAATGTGCACTATTATGGTATGGATTTTATTTGAATTTGTCAAGCGAAAATAGACAGGTTTTCGCTATTTTGTGTGAATTTTCTCCGGATGCGAGCTATCCGCCGCACGCACAAAGGCTTACGGATATGACTTTTTGCGAGAGGAATGTGGGGATATGTGTGGCACAGCTTCAGTTTCAGGCTTGTTCGAGCGAAAAGTCTGCGAAAGCAGGTGTAGGAAGAGTCCGACATCTGTTACGATGCCTACCGCCTGAGACGAACCTCTGTCGGAGAGCTTGGTGACAACCGATGGATTTATGTCGACAATGATGGTTCTTGCGCTGGACGGGAGCATGTTGCCGACTGCTATGGAATGAAGCATTGTCGAAAGCATCAGTACCACATCGACCTCGCTCAGCGCTTCGGCGTATTTCTGTTGCGCTTCGTTCATGTCTGTGATTACTTCGGGCAGCGGGCCGTCATCCCGAATGGAACCGGCGAGAACGAACGGGACACCTTTCTTCACGCAGGTATACATTATGCCCGATTTGAGGACTCCCTGCTTGACCGCATTCTCGATCGATCCGGCCCGGTAGATCGTGTTGATTGCACGTATATGATTCCTGTGTCCGTCGTTGACCGGCATACCGTTATCGAGGTGAATACCAAGTGAAGTGCCGTAGAAGGATTGCTCAATGTCATGAACCGCGAGTGCGTTACCTGATATCAGGACGTTGACATGGCCGGGTTCGATCAGGCTGCATAGTGCCTGCGAAGCTCCGGTGTGAACGACTACCGGCCCCGCTACCACAGCAGTTCTTACATCAGGCGGCGAGATGATCTCCGCGACACGCCGGACAGCCAGATCTACGCGTCTTTCGGACGAGATTTCGCTCGACATGAAGGCGAAGTCTAATCTGTCCCTGTCTCTGAACACTGGCATGACCTTGATTCCCTCGACTCCGCACACAATCTTATCGCCTTGTCTGACGTCGCGCAATTTTCGGCAGATCGGTCTGT
>DAOVLC010000029.1 GCA_030631455.1 Candidatus Zixiibacteriota bacterium | reverse complement strand
TAGAACAGAGCCGAGGTCTCCATGTCATTTTTCGCGGCGTGATACCTACCCAACTGCCCCATCGCAACTGCCAGAACTGAGTCAGGCTCAGAGTAGTCAGCCATCTTCCTCTCGACCGCTATTCCACTCAACTTGTATGCAGAATCAGGTTGGCTTGTACGGAGAAGGAAGTCAGCTCTCTGAACGAGCTCTTCGGTACTGAGCGAATCCGAGTCGAGGTGCGTTGACTCAGAATTATCCTGCCTGCCGCAGCCTACATGTAGACTGATGCAGATTGCTATGCATGCCAGAATAGGGACTGTATCAAGAATACGTTTCATATCCACAGCGGCCGCAGCTGACACATAACCGTATGGACAGCTGGCGTCTATTCCCTGACCGCAAAGGAGTAGACAATAGTTTCAGGCGCAGTGCCACCGCCTGAACTACCGATCGTAAGCCTGTATCGCCCAGGTGAAAGCTTGCGAACATAAAGAAGAATCTCACCTAAGCCGTACTCATCGAAACCTGTGAAATCGTCAACCGCGAGTACGGTATCTCCTGTCTCAGAGCAGACAACCGTGAGGTGATATTCACTGCTTGAGTCGGGATTTCCAATCCAAAAGCGTACTTTTGACCAGGGTTCACCACTGATCCTCAGCACTTGATCCTCTGTACTCCGTACACCGGTCAGATCAACCGTTCTAAACTCAGTTATGTGATCCGGATCGCCCTGCCTCAACCCCAGGTACGCCGGACCTATCAACAACAGCACAAGGAAATAAGCCACGGCAGGCTTGAAGATGAAGGGCGAGTGTGGCCAGAGGTAACGCTTAAGCTTGCTGGTCGGAGAGTCTCGCTTCCAATCCGCTCTGTCGATCCTCCTGACTGCTTCCTTGACCTCGTCATCTTCGAAAAGCAGGCCCGCTTTCTGCTGAAAATCTCTCACCTGCTCAAAACAGTCCTTGCAGTGCAGCAGATGAATCTCGAATCGCTCGACATCGGCTTCCGAGAGCGCACCGACCTCGTAGGCATGCAGTAGCTCGCCTGTTCCTGGCTCTGTACATTTTGCCATCGTTTACACCTCCCCTTTATCGAGACATAGTCTCAGCATAGACCTGCCTCGGTTCAGAATCACATAGAAATTGCCGGGTGTTATACCAAGCCGCTGGCACATCTCATCAGTCTTGAAGCCCTGATATGTCAGATTCAAGACGCGGGCGTATCTGCTGTTCCTATCACTTATCTTTTTGAGGCATTCGAGCAGTTTCGTCTTCAGTTCGCAATTGATATCGGCTGACTGCCCGGCAATTGAGTCAACATCGGATTCGCTCGATATGTTCTGCCGCTCAGTCTTCGCCTTTTGTATGTGATTACCGATTTTCATTCGTAAAACCCCATAAGCCCAAGGCCCAAAGCCAATTGTGAATACTTCAGTCTTGTACTTCGCAAGCACCGTCACGCAAGCTTCCTGCGCGATGTCCCGCGAGGTTTCCCCGTCTCGTATTCTACGTTTGGCGAAAAGCTCAAATCTTACAAGTAAGTACTGAAAAATCTGCTGTTCGGCAGCTTTATCTCCGGCTCTTGCTCTCGCGAGAAGCTCCTTCATCCCACCCTCATGGCTTCAAGTGACTCAATCGACTCGCTGCAATGTACGAATATCGGTGCGTATTGTCAATCGTGCCATCCACTTTTTTCGCTCGTTCGGTTATCGAGTCAGTTTTTTCGCATTGGTCTGTAAGATTCGACGCCGAGTCCAAACATCCAAGATAGAACGAGTGAATCGAAAACGTCGGCTGTAAGGCATGAGGTTGAAGCTCATGCAACTGGGTGTGCAGCGTTGCTGCATAACCCAAGCTCGCCCGTGCGGAGCGAGCGTCCTGGGGTAGGCAGACGCACACGGGCAGCGGTTATCGCTGCCCGTGTGATATTCGGAAAAGCGCCTGCGAGCGACGAATTGCGGTACTGTTATCGTGGATTATATCTTTACTGCGTCGGAGATTCTGATCCAGCCTTTGAGGCGATTGTCGAAGATGCCGTGATACCAGCCGCTCTCCTGCTTCAGGATATTGAACGTCAGCCCCTCGTGAGCGACAAACTGCTCTCCGAAATCCTCGCCCGGGCCAGCCTTGATCGATACTTCCGGCACGACTATCGCCCCTCGCGGCGAGTTGTAACTGAGGTGAACGTTGACCCCTGTGCAGACGCCGCAAACGATAAACACGATGAGCGCGGATGACACGACTGTCTTGACAAGAAACCTTCGATCCCGCGTCCAAATCATGTACATCAGGATTAATACAGTAATGACAAACAGGATCGACGTCAGAACAGTCCACTCGTTGGCGGTGTAGTTCAGTACGACCGACCTGTACCATCTCCAGATCGGGTTCTCGGCGGTCGGGTCGACCTTGTCGACCATAAACTGCTTCGCAAAAGTAAGGTTTGCCCTGATATCATCGTTGCGCGGATCGAGCCTCAGCGCGCGGTTGTACATGGCGATAGCCAGCCCGAGTTGACTGGTCTTGAAGTACGAGTTGCCGAGATTGTAGTGCAGCACCGGGTTGTCGACGCCTGCCACTACAAGCTTGAGATAATTCTCAATCGCACCGGCATAATCTCCTTTCTGATAGAGATCGTTCGCAACATCGAAGTCGTGCTCAAGCGCACCGTTAGCATACGCCGAGCAAGACAGCAGAACACATGCGATTACAGCAATCCCGATACGACGAAGGTTCATTTCGCGTTGTCCTCAAACCTCACGATCCATTCCTCGGCCATCTTCAGAACCTGCGGCATTACGCTGTCGTCGTGACTCGAAGCCGCGAACCGCCCCTCATCGCAAGTCGAGATAATCTCTGCATATTGGCTCCGAAGATCTTCAGGCGCGTTCTTCTCGGTAAAGATTCGTTCAACCTGTAACCCGGTCAGACTCTGCGCGGAGATGTTGAACTTGTCCCCGACGTACTCATTCAGCGCCCTACTGATCTCTGTGTAGAACTTTTCCACCTGGTTCAGCTTGAGATAACCATCCGCCTCGGAGAGTCGCAATCTCGCCATCTTGACCGCCTGTTTCAATCGCCTGTAGCCGACATCACCGGCAAGCCTGTCTTTTTGACGTCTTACAGCGAAGACCAACGCAAGCGCCGCCAGAGGGATCAAATTCAGGAAGAGATAAACCGGGTTGCCGAGATAAAGATTGGTGCCGGAATTCGTACCCGATCTGTCTGTTATGATGTACCGAATATCCTTGGCCACAAGATCGAGACGACCTGTCGGAAATCCGGTTTGCGCAGCAATCTCCTCGTTAGATATTCCGGCAACCGAGATCGCGTAAGATTTGCCGGTGAGGTTCTTATAGACACCTTCAATCGGATCGAAGTAGTTTGACGTTATCGCAGGAACCGTATAATTGCCTGGCTCCTTGGGTACGAAAGTCAACTCGAATGTCTTGGAGCCACCGACAACATATCCCGCTTTGGAGACATTCTCCGACTTCCCCGAGCTGAACACGCGGAATCCTTCCAACTCCGGTAATAACGGCTCCGGAAGAGTCTTGATGTTCCCCTTCCCGGATAGCTTTATCTTCACCGTCACCGGCTGGTTAACCTCGATCTCGGTCTTGTCGATGTTCGCAGACATCCTGAACTGACCGACACTCCCGGAGAAATCGGCCGGTTTCCCTTCGGTCGGAAGCGGAAGAACGACGACTTCGATAGGGTCAGTTTCAAGGTAGACAGGATCGTTCGAATGCCGTCTCCTGTCGAAGAACCCGAACGGGTCTCTATCAAACATGGAGAACAGATCATCCTGCTTAATGTTCAGGCTTGCCCGTCCGATCGTTTTATCGCCGGGTGATGTCGGAAAGAGAGCGGTCTTGACCTCGGCAACGTAATAGATCCTGCCGCTGACTTCCTTGTTATAGTTCTTCTGAGGAGGCAGGTCTTCCACCCAGAAGCCAGTCGTGGCCGGCGGCTTGTATTCCGGGCTCGTGTGGAGACGCTTGCCCTGATAGAACCTGAATGTCAGCGTGATCTGCTCGTTAACGTATGCTGTGTCTTTGTCAATGAAAGTCTCGCAAAAGAAATCTCTGTCACGACTGCGGTTCGATCCCTGCCTTCTCGATGGCTCTTCCTCTCTTTGAGTCGAGCGCTGCTGCGGGCGAGAAGCCTGAGTGACAGTGAGCTTGATTGGTTTTGTCGCATAAAGCTTCCCGTCGTACGATACTTCTTGCGGGGGAATCACAAACTCGCCGGCCTTCCTCGGCACCAGCACGAAACGATGGGAAACCGAGGATTGCACTACCCCGTTCGCGAATGAAATCTGCTGCGACGTGCCGGAGTCATAAACCTGAAAACCCGGTATCTTGGGAGATGCGGGTTGAGGGAGATTCTGTGCATCGCCTGCAATATTGAGCTCAAGGGTGATTTGCTCATCGAGGCTGATCTCTGTCCGATCCACACCTGCGGTAAAGGAGATATCTGCGCCGAAAGCGCCGGTGCAGACTACCGAGACAACGAGTAGTGCTATCAGGTACCGCAACAACATCTACCAGTCCTTCCCCTGATAGCCACTTGCCGGGACTTTTTTCCTGACGAGTTTGCGCAGGACTTCTCTGTCGTTCCCTGTCGCAGCGTTTAGAAGACGCTCGGCATCCTCCTCGCTCATCTCGACAGGTTGCTCAGCCATTTGCTGCTGTTGTTGCTGCTCTTCCTCACTCTGTTCCCCTGACGACTGCTGTTGCTCTTGCTCCTGCTGTTCCTGTTCTTGATCCTGCTCTTGCTGCTGTTGGTCCTGTTCCTGTTGGTCGTTTTCCTGCTGATCCTGCTGCTGCTCTTCCTGCTGTTGCTGCTCGTCATTCTGCTGTTGATCCTGACTTTGCTCTTGCTCGTCCTGCTCCTCCTGATCCTTCGGATCCTGACACTCACTCTGCTGCTGCTGCTGTTGTTCGAGCATTCTAAGCGCCACCTCGAGATTATACTTTGCATCAAGATCGTCAGGATTCAGACCAAGGCTTTTCTTATATGCCTCAACCGCTTTTTCGTAATCGCCTTTTCGAAACTCGGTATTGCCGATGTTGTAGTGTGCGTGCGACCGCATGTTGCTATCGTCGGCAGTGGCAGCGTTCAGGTAGCGTTCGCTTGCCTGATCGTAATCACCCTCCTGATGATAAACACTTCCGAGATTGAAATTGATTGTCGGGTCACCCGGTTTCTCATTCTTCGCTTCCTCGAGAAGTCTCTGCGCTTCCTCGAACTCACCCTGCTGATACTTGTCGTTCCCCTCGTCGTTCAGTTTCTTGAACGACTCTTTTGCCGACAGGGTGGCCATCAAAACCGGTACAAGCAGTATCGATGTAATGAGTGTGTTCATCTTGATTTCCTGCGATTTCTCCCGAGCTTCTTATCGGTCACCACAAATTCAAGTATAAGGAAGAAAATGCCTGCGACCAAAGGATATTGAAAGCGATCTTCATACTGCGTCGTTAGCTTGCCCTCAAGCTCCTTCTTTTCCATACCAAGTATCTCGTCGTATATGCGATCGAGCTCAATCTCGCCTGCGGTCGCCCTGTAATACACACCTCCGGTAATGTCCGCTACTTGCTGGAGAGTGACCTCGTCCAACCGTGTCATGACAACCGAACCATCCTCATCCTTCTTGTAACCAAGGACATCGCCTCTGCGGTTCTTAATCGGTATCGGCTCTCCCCTGACCGACCCGATGCCGATTGTGAACACTCGCACACCCTGCTCGCGGGCTTTCGCTGCAGCCTCCAACGGTTTCGTGTCGTGATCCTCCCCGTCCGTCAAGAGAATAGCCACTTTGTACTTGCGGTGTTTCTGATCGAATGCACTCAGGGCGGTCTCGATGGAGTTTCCAATGGCTGTTCCCTGAGTTGGAATAATATCTGTGCTCACGACGTCCATAAATATGTTAAAGGCGGAGTAATCGAGAGTCAGCGGGCAGTGTATAAAGCTCTGACCGGCAAATAGCACGAGCCCGATCCTGTCGCCCGCGAGCCGCTCGACGATTCCTCGAATCTCCTGCTTTGCCTTCTCGATTCTGCTCGGTTTCATGTCCTCGGCTTCCATCGATGAAGATGTGTCGAGGATAATCATTATATCGAGACCCTCCCTCTTGAGCATCACGGCGTGTGTGCCCCATTGAGGCCGCGCCGCTGCGAAAACCAGGAACACGACAGCGAGAAGGAGCAGTATGAATCTGGTGATACGCCCGGTTCTCGAATATGTCTGCGCTAGCAATACAAGCTTCGAAGGGTGTGCAAAACGGTCTCTGGCACCCTGCCGGGAGTGCCTGGCCCACAGGAAAAATATGACCAGAACAGGGATCGCAAATAAAGCGAACAGTATTTCAGCCTGAGCGAATTTCATTATCTTTCACCACTCATCGTATATACGAATAATCTCCCAGACCGGTTTCAGCTACGGGAGCTTTCTGAAGCGGGTCTGGGATATCACCACCTCGATCAGTATCAGTCCAAAGCCTAAAGTCAACAGATACATGTACAATTCCTTGAACTGCAAATACTGCTTCGTCTCGATCTTTGTCGTCTCCAGCGATGATATCTCATCATACGTCTTCTTCAGACCATCCACGTCCTTGGCGCGGTAGAACTTGCCATCGGTCAGTTGAGCGATTTGCCGGAGCGACTCCTCGTCAATCTCATTCTCGACGTTGACGTATCGCCTGCCGAATACCGGGTCATCGACCGGATACGGCGCCGGGCCGGGTTTTCCCGCGCCAATCGCGTATATTCTTATCCCGAGAGTCTTGGCTATCTCCGCGGCGGTCACCGGATTGATTTCGCCCGCATTGTTGACACCGTCAGTCAAGAGTATTATCACCTTGCTCTTCGCATGAGAGTCCTTGAGCCTGTTGCAGCTGTTCGCAATCGCCATGCCTATGGCCGTTCCATCCTCAACCATATCAAACGTGACCTGATCGAGGAAATTCAGGAGGATGTTGTAATCGAGCGTAAGAGGACACTGGGTGAAGCTCTCCCGCGCAAAGACGACGAGACCGATCCTGTCGTTCGCCCGACTCCTGATGAAATCCTTTATCACTTCCTTGGACACATAAAGTCTGTTCTGAGGTTTGAAATCTTCCGCCTTCATGCTCCCGGAAATGTCGAGCGTCAGGATGATATCGATCCCTTCGGTTGTTGTCTCAGTATTGACATTTCCAGTCTGCGGCCGAGCCAGCGCCACTATCAGGAGAGCGAGCCCGAGAAGACGCACCCCGGGCGAAATGAACTCAGCCCATATCCTGCCACCCGGGCGAGAGGCCTTGATGAGCCGCAGGTCTGAATAGACAATATCCGAGGTCCTTTTTCGCCTGTACCGAATCAGCCAGAGTATCAGCAGTGGCACTACCGCAAGCAGGACAAACGCGATCGGTGTGGCGAATCTGAATATCATATTCCGCTCACACCTACAGGACGTTTTTCTCCGGTACCCTGGACGAACTGCCAACCCTTCTGAAAATCGTTCTCCGCATGACTCATCTCCGGTCTGAGCTTCGCGAACTTCACCAGGTCTGCACTGTCGAATAATTCGAAAAGCAGATCATAGTGGTGGTCATCGAGGCTTATTTGCGTCAGATCCTCTCTCAGCTCCGACGTGGTGCGATCGAGCGCGTCGACGCCAAAACGAGGCTCAATGTATGCTCGGAGAATATCGGTCAGCTTGAGGTAAAAGAGCTTGAACTCCCCGTTCGCAAGCAGACCGGATTCCCGTAGTTTTCTCATAGCTTCATCGGCAATCACCCATGGCGGGCGAGTGTCGACCGGTTTGGCTTCGGCAACAGCTTCCGATTTCTTCCGCCTCCTCCATATCCAGACAATAATACCTGCCAGGAAGATTACGGCTGCTATCACATATAGCCACGGGAACTGACTTCCGAAGTATATCTGTGGCTTGAGACCCTTTATATCGACAAGAGAATCACCGCTCGCGACACTCATAATAATTACAACCAGCGAATCGGTCATGAATTCAGAGGTGGTGCTGTCGGCATGAATAAAACGGATCGGAATCTGCGGAATCCAGAACTGACCCGTCTTGTAGACTGCCAGATCGAAGTCGACGGTGTGCCTGAGTCCGCCAGAACCGTCTCCCGACAAATCGTACTGCCTGCCTATCACATCGAAATCGCCGAGGCTCTCACCCACCGGAATCGAGTCGACAGAAGTTGCAGAGTCAGCAACCAATGTCAGCGTGAATCTCAACCTGTCGCCGACATAAGCCTGCTGCCAGTCTATCTCGGCCTTGACTGACAGTGGCACATCCTGAGCGATGACTATGCCGCCCATTCCAAGAGCAAGCAGCATCGCAAGCATAGGCAATCTATATGATGACTTTGTTATCATTGTGTGTGGTACGGAAAAACTCGTATCAGTGGTGTCTCTTTAATTCTCGCATCTTGAAGAACTTCGTCAACTGTTCGATGTAACTGCCTGCGGTCGAAAGCGAAACGTGGTCGACATTCAAGTGCTTGAACATTGTGTCGATCTCTTCCTGCCTGCGCCGAGCATTATCCTCGAATGACTCACGGAAGTTCCGGCTCGATGTATCGACCCACATTTTTCTCCCTGTTTCGGCATCTTCGAGGAACAGCAGTCCGGATTCGGAAATCGTCAGTTCGCGCGGATCAGTCAAGTTTATCGCTACTACATCGTGCTTCTGGTTGGCGACCATCAGCGGCTTGGTGAAGTCCTCGTCGATGAAATCAGATATTACGAAAAGGACCGCCCTCCTCTTGATAACACGATTGAAATACTCGAGCGCTCCCTTGATATCGGTTCCATGCCCCTCAGGCTCGAAATACAACACCTCACGCACCAAACGCAGAACGTTCTGGCGTCCCTTCTTCGGTGGAATGAACTTCTCGATCCGGTCGGAAAAGGCAATCATTCCTACCTTGTCATTGTTCTTAATTGCAGCGAAAGCGAGAAGAGCCGTAAGCTCGGCGGCAAGCTCGGATTTGAAATAGTCTGCAGTCCCGAATCGCTTCGATCCCGATACATCCATCAGGATGATAACCGTCAACTCCCGCTCTTCGGCGAATTTCTTTATGAATGGTGTGCCGTACCTCGCCGTGACATTCCAATCGATCAGACGGACATCATCTCCCGGAAGATACTCTCTTACCTCATCGAATTCCATCCCCTGCCCCTTGAAGCTTGAATGGTATTCGCCGGATATGATGTCGTCGACAATTCTCCTCGTCCGAATCTCGATGCGACGGACTTTCTTGAGTATTTCCCTGGTGTCTAACGGCACTTTCTACGGCACCTCTATCGTATCGAATATCTTCTGGACAATGTCCTCGGTCGACAGTTCTTCAGCCTCAGCTTCGTAGGTGAGGATTATTCTGTGCCGAAGCACATCCATTCCAATTGTCTTGACATCCTCAGGTGTAATATACCCGCGTCCCCGCAGAAACGCATGCGCCCGAGCAGCGAGATTCAAATAGATCGTAGCCCGCGGCGAAGCGCCGTACTCCACCAGTTCCCCGATGTCGAGGCCGAACTTCCCCGGTTCGCGGGACGCCATGCCGATATT
>DAOVLC010000039.1 GCA_030631455.1 Candidatus Zixiibacteriota bacterium | reverse complement strand
TTGATCGAATCTCGAGATAAAGAGGGTTATACTGCCAATGACAAAGATCAGAACGGGAATAGGTATGCTCTTCCAGACGCTGCAAAGTCCCATCTGAAGTAGAACGAACAGGAAGAAGCTGAAGAGCAGAAGGTAGAATAACGGAAATAGCTTCGACACTCCGAAGAGTCTGTGCGGAGAGTTCGTCTTGTACCTGGGCAGATAGTGCGCCAGGCTGTATCTCCTCGGAATCAGATCTGCGGCGTCAGTGTACGCTTTGAGAGCGGACTGAATTCCAAGACAGAAGATCAATCCGAATAGCGAGAGGATCATCATGAACCCGACAATCGGCCAGTTGGCGGCTGCAAACAACTCACATCGCAATACGGTCAGGCAGCCTGCGGTCAGAAGAGCGAATATGATCGTAAACCAGAGTCTCTGACTCTCTGCATGCCTGACATGCGAGCAGTGTTGCTCGTAGATTCCGCGAACCAGATCACGCCTATCGTTGCCAACTGATTCCATTCAATCACTCTCTCCCTATATGTGCACTCAAGGTACCGAAAGTTATGAGACGGCTGCTCCGAACGCAAGCTTTATCTGGAGCCTTTACTGGTCGTACTTCAATCTGTCGCTGTCCGGCGGGCAGCGACGGTCAACTTCTTCGTTCGATTGCTTGTATTAAGTACTTGAAGATGAAGCTGTGGAACGGCAGGAAAATATACCAGTATATCTTGCCAAACAGTGTGTGAGCGTCGTAGGATGCTCTGACCGTCAGCCTCCTCATTTCAGATTCTTCGTTGATGTTGAATTCGAGCCAGGCCTTTCCGGGTAGCTTCATCTCCGAGCGGAGGAGCAACCTTCTGTTGAACCTGACATCCTCTATTCGCCAGAAGTCTATAACATCATTAACCTCAACGCGGCTACGCCGTTTCCGTCCTCGTGAGCTACCGACTCCTAAGAGTATTCTGTCCACAGCACCTCTCAGTCTCCACATCCAGTTACTGTGAAACCACCCTTCTCTACCTCCGACCTTGCAGATTGAACGAAATAGAGAGTTGGAATCTTTGAACGTCAGCAGCGAATACTCTGCAGAATAACCGGTCTGGCCACCCAACTCACGAAGTTTTAGGGCCAACTCATGAGCAGGTGGATACGCATCCGACCAGCGAGTGTAAACTCTGTCTTGTTCTTCACGCGTCATGGCACCGACAATCGCTTCCCGATAAGAAATCGGTTCAAAGAGTAGGATACGCTTTATCGAATCATCTTGACAGACTACTTCGTTCTTCAGGCCGGTGATCAGACATCGGACGATAGTGTTCGGCACTGGGGTGAGAAGACTCACGACATACGCATAAATTGACATAATTGAAATGGGGATATGAATGATGATAATCTTTCTGTTGAGTATCGAGGCGAGATTCTTCAGCATGTCTGTGTACGACAGCACATCACCTCCCCCGATATCATAATAGCGATCGATCGTCTCAGGTGTTTCGAGCACCCCCACAAGATACTTAATCACGTCCCGGATTGATATTGGCTGACACCTGTTTCTCGCCCAGTGTGGGATTATGATAACGGGCAGCCTTCTGACCAAATACTGGATGATTTCGTAAGATGCGCTTCCTGATCCGATGACTATAGCTGCTCGGAGGATAGTGACAGGGACACTCCCTTTGCTCAGTTCCGCGGCCACTTCTATCCGATTGCGAAGGTGGGAAGAGAGCGCTACCCTGATATCTCCAAGTCCACCCAAGTAGATGATTCTCTTGAGACCTTCTTCCTCGGCGACTTTTCTGAAATTCCGTGCGGCTTCAATGTCCGCAGCTTCGAACTCCTTCGGTCCCAGGTAAAGAGAGTGAATCAGGTAGAAAGCCGTATCGATTCCTTTTAGAGCCGTCCGCAATTGGTCGAGACTCAGTGCATCGGCCTCCACTATTTCCGTTCCAGGGAACAGGCTGCGCGCCGAGCCAGCGTCACCTCGCACCATCACCCTCACTTTGTATCCTCTCCTCAGAAGCTCGGGAACGAGTCTGCCTCCGATATAGCCAGAACCACCGGTTACAAGGAGTTTTCCAACTTTCCGGAGAGGTTTAGTAGGTAGGTTCTGGCAGAACCAGTCAGGTGGACTTGATACGGTATATTCTGTACGTTCAGCCATCGCTTAGTCGGTCCCAGTGTTAATCTGTGCCGCAAGTCATACCTTGGCTTTTATGGCGTCAGTCAATGCTCATTCAGTGTACCATCACTCGGTTATACGTTACCGGAGTGTTCTTATCTTGAATCTATGTGAAGGTTCATACTTTGGCAAGGTTGAATATCTTATTGTCATTCATCTGATTCTCCGGTGAACTCTTGGGCGTGCGATTCTTCCAGTTACTTCGACTGCCCGATCCTCTTCGAAGCTTGAAGTTTGAGTGCGCAGATCTGCACTACAGACTTGGGGCTCTATGTACTAGACGAGATTGTGTACTTTTGTTGTTGTGTTTACATTTGCTTTGACTATGTTAATTCTGTGGTAACACACAAATTGAAAGCTGCACATGACGACACTGGATCATCTGACGGCGGAGGAACCGGAGCGATGAATGATTGATCGACGCTCCTTTCTTGATTGGCTGCTGGGAGGTACGGTATTTGCAGGACTGGCGGCCATACTCTATCCCGCAGCCAGATACCTTGAACCGCAGGAGATCCCGGAGGCTGCCATCTCCAGTCTGAAAGTCGGAACCATTGAGGATTTTCCTCTCGATTCCGGCACGATCTTTAAGTTCGGGCGCAAGCCGGGGCTGCTGATTCATGATGCGGACGGGAAATTCAGGGCGTTTCATGCAACCTGCACACATCTGAGCTGCGTGGTTCAATATCGAAAAGACATGGGAGCGATTTATTGCGCTTGCCACAACGGGCGGTTTGACATAAACGGCAAGAACATATCCGGGCCTCCACCGAGACCACTTGAGGAGTTTGACGTTCACCTGAAGGGAAACGAGGTTTATGTTTCATTGCGGGGTTAACGGTTGCAGGTGACGAGAACAGACAGTAAGCTGTATGACCAATTGAACGTTCGGTTCAAGCTGGACGCTCTTGTTGCATTCCTGAGCAGTAAGAAGGTACCAAGGCACAGCCATTCGATCTTCTACTATACTGGCGGTGTGGCGATGTTTCTGTTCGTTGTGCAGGTCTGCTCCGGCATTCTTCTGCTTATGTACTACAAAGGAAGCGCCGACTCGGCATTCGAGTCCGTTCGATACATAATGTCGGAGGTGCCGTTCGGCTGGCTTATCCGCGACATCCACTCTTGGTCCGCAAACCTGATGATTCTGTTCGTATTCATTCACATGTTCGCCGTGTTCTTCACCAAGGCGTATCGCTTTCCCCGTGAACTGACATGGTTTTCCGGCATACTCCTGCTGTTTCTCAGTCTTGGTTTTGGCTTTTCGGGTTACCTGCTGCCGTGGAATGAACTGGCCTTCTTTGCCACCAAGGTTGGAACGGACATTGTTGGTGCTGTGCCGCTTATCGGCGAACCTCTGCTCGAGTTCCTGCGTGGTTCGGAAGATGTTACCGCAACCACCCTGTCGAGATTCTTCGGCATTCATGTTGCCATACTTCCCGGGCTGTTTGTGCTGATATTAAGTATGCATCTGCTCTTTGTGCAGAGGCAGGGGATGTCTGAGCCGCCTCGCTGGAAAGACCTTCCTGAGAGCGAAAAAAGCTACACACCGTTCTTTCCGGATTTTTTGTTGCGAGATTTTGCTCTCTGGTCGGCGGTGCTTGCAGTTGTGGCCGTTCTGGCGGTGCTCTCCCCGTGGGAATTGGGTCTGAAGGCGGATCCGTTTACGTCGGCACCCGCGGGCATCAAGCCGGAGTGGTATTTCATGTTCATG
This sequence comes from Candidatus Zixiibacteriota bacterium, assembly GCA_030631455.1. GTDB lineage: Bacteria > Zixibacteria > MSB-5A5 > JAABVY01 > JAHJOQ01 > DAOVLC01. The sequence continues at coordinate 4,952 of DAOVLC010000039.1, read as the reverse complement.
TTCCAAACGCTTAAGTATATACCTGCTCATGTTATGTCAATCGAAGGTGAAATACTGGGCATCCTGATGTTCGGCCTCGGTGGCTTGCTCTGGGCTCTCGTGCCCGTTTTTGACCGTGACGGCAGCAGGAAGAGATGGAGCAGATTCGTTCGACTTGTTGGTTTGATCGTTGTCCTATACATAATCGCGTTGACTATTCTTGGGTACACAAGTACGTAGGCATGTGACATGAAGATACTGTTCCCGATCATCTTATACTTGGTGGTGAGTCTGTTGTTGCTCGCTCCTTGCGCCCTGTGTCAGGATGAAGTAAGCGGTTGCGTAAACTGCCACTCTGAGTTGGACGACGGGGACATTGAGGCTCCTACAGAGTTGTTTAAGAATGATATTCACAATCAGGCGGCCTTGGGCTGCGTGGGGTGCCATGGCGGTGACCCGACCAGCGATGATGAGGATCTGGCGATGAGCGAAGCGACCGGTTTCATCGGTGTGCCCGATCCCACAGACATTCCGAAGATCTGTTCAAAATGCCATAGCGATCCGGTTTTTATGAAAAGCTTCGATCCAGGTCTGGCAATCGACCAATACGCAAAGTACATGACATCGATCCATGGTATTCGTAACAGCGCAGGGGACACCAAGGTTGCCCAATGTGCATCATGCCATCGCGCACACGATATTCGGAAAGCCAACGATCCGAAATCATCCACGTATGCGTTCAATTTGCCCGGTACATGCGCGGCATGCCACGCGAACAACGTGTACATGGCAGGGTACGATATTGCGACGGATCAACATACGGATTACGAAAGATCTGTTCATGGAATAGCGCTGTTAGAGAAGCGGGATATCGGTGCGCCGGCGTGCAATGATTGTCATGGAAACCACGGGGCGGTACCGCCGGAAGTTGGCTCCATTGACAAAGTATGCGGCCTCTGTCACGCAAATAACATGACTAACTTCGATCAGTCTACACATAATGAATACTTCGATGCTCTGGAAATGCCGGCCTGTGAGACATGCCACTCTAATCATTACGTGGATAGCCCGTCTACGGACATTTTGGATGGTGAAACTTCTGTTTGTGCACAGTGCCACAACTCGGATGAAAGCCCTGAAGGCCTCGAGGCTGCAGATGGAATGCGGAAAAGCATAGATAGCCTGAACACTTCACTGACGGTGGTCAAAGAGAAGTTAGATGAATCGGACAGGAAGGGTTTGTTTGTAACGAATGCACTATTCACATGGCAGGAGGCCCGGCAGAAGGAGTTTGCTGCCAAAACTGCTGTGCACACATTCGACTTGGGCAAGGTGACAGGAGTTACAGCGGAAGGATTGGAACTGGCTTCCCAGGCAGATGTTGCCGCTGACGATTTGCTTGCCGGTTATGTTTTCAGACGCGCTGGCCTTGCCGTATCTGTGTTCTTTCTCGGCCTTTTGGCGCTGCTCTTGTGGCTGAAAGCCCGCCAGATCGATGCGCGACAGCAATCACTTTAGTTTATGAATGCGTATATTGTATATCTGTCGATGAAGGCTCAGGATCGTATTCTTATGGTCGAACACGCTTGATTAATGTGGACTTATTGGACTAAAAAGGTGCATTTTATCCGAAAAAGATGTTGACGAAGGGAATAGAATTCATATATTCACGATTCATGAATACGGGAATTAAATACGGAGGGGAGATGACAGCGAGCAAAGCGCTTTGTTTCTGGGCTATGATCTTGTTGCCGACGGTCCTTCTGGCCCTGTCTGTTACCGCATCGACACCGGTTTCCTACTCGAAGGATAAGTTACTTGAGACAACTGAACTCTGTCTCGATTGCCACGATGATATGGCCGAATCTCTCGACGGGTCAGTACACCGGGTCACATCGGAATCGAGCTCATCGGCCATCTCGATCGGCTGTATTGGCTGCCATGATGGATGGGAGGTGCACGTCGAAGATCCGACGGTCGACAACATAACCACGGGCTTCGGACTCTCGGCCGCAATGCAGGCGGAGGTCTGCGGTCGATGCCACGTGACAGCTCATCAGGTGGCGATGGTCTCGACAGACCCACACGGCAATGCGGGTGTTGCGTGCCTTGAGTGCCACACTGTTCACTTCAATTCGAACGAGAAACTTGTGGCGAATGACCGCGAGGTCTTTTGCCTGTCATGCCACGGCGGCATCGCAACGGAATTCAAACGCCGCTCCGCGCATCCGTTAGAGTCAGGGAATATCAGGTGTGTCGACTGCCACGACCTTTCGGGCATGCAGAATCCCATCTTTGCCACAGGACTCGACTGGACGTGCCAGGACTGCCACTCTGAGCTTTCCGGACCTTTTTTGTATGAGCACCCGGTCGTCAATGCTCATCTTGTAGAAGGGGGAGGTTGTGTCGAGTGTCATCAGCCTCACGGTTCACCTAACGACCGTCTGCTGAATCAGGCCGGGGACGGCGTTTGCATACAGTGCCATGGCATTCCGCCCAAGCACAGGGTCGTGCATGGTGGGATCGGGGGCCAGCACACCTGCGTGAACTGTCACAGCGATATCCATGGATCGTTTGATAACCGCATGTTTCTCGATCCGGATCTCGCATTTGATTGCTATTGCCACTTTCTGAGCAAGTGAGGAGGAGAATGATGCGAGTCATAAATATAGCTATCACAAGTATGTTGGCGCTGCTTCTAATCGCTTCCGTCGCTCACTCATCGTCCGGTAGCGGCGATGTAGCTCTCAGTTACATATTCCTTGACGAGGAAGGGAATCAGTCGGTCAACCAATCGACTTTCAATGACTATGAGGGCGCAGCCCTGTCTTTCGAGAACCTCAGGTACAGGTTCACCAATGGTATGAACCTTAGAGCGGACTTTAGGAATATTACACTAAACAACCGGAACCTGAAGGCAAGCTTACGGAGGGTGGGCCTTTTCGGTGTCAGTTTATTCCACAACAAGTATCGACGGCTGTATGATTTCGAAGGAGGTCGCTTCACGAAACGTCATCGGACCGGCGGATCGATCTGGGTATTCCCGCACAGGTACGTGAAGCTCTTCGGGGGTGGCTCGTTCGTCGACAAATCAGGTTCCATGACCGAGCTATTCGACGCTACTGCGCCCGGTACGGGTCTCACGACAGACTATACCCAGAAGCACTACAACGGTGGTGTACAGTTCAATCATATGGGGAGGATGCTGCGGGCCGAGATCCGAGCATCTAATTACGCCGACGATCTGAATTCGAGTCGCGATCAGGATCGTCTCAGCTTCATGGCTACTGCTGCTGGACCGCTTCCTAAATATGAGGAGGTCTCGGTCTTCGGAGGATTCAGACGATTTACCGCAGAGTACAATGCTTCCGGCAGCAAAATCACATCCAACAAGGGCTGGGGTGGCGCTACTGTCGCATTGCCGGAGAATTTCGCGCTGAAGTACGCCCTTGTGTTCGACAGGTCGGGATCGGAGAGTGATCTGGTCAAAACTGACAATGTATCTCATGCACTCTATGCGTCACACGTCTGGCCGGGACTTGCTCAGGTGACAGCGGGATACATCAAAGACTACAACGACGATCTCTCCGATGAGGTGCAGGTTAGTTCTTATTATTTCTCAGGCCGGGTCAAGCCGATCTCAGAGCTTGAGCTTCGAGGCGAGTATGGCGCGCGCAGTGAGGAAGTCAAGGGAGGACGCAGACTTATTGGCGATGAAGATCGCCAGAAATACAAGTTCTCAGTGAAATACCGCTGTCCCAGAGATGCCACAATCGCGGTCAAGGTTGATGCCCGCATCAGGGAGAACGAGCAGCTCGGCAGTAAGTCGGAGTTTGTGCGGCCCACGGTCGACCTGAGTGGCGATTTCTGGCGCTTTGCAAGTTTCATTGGGGGGTATTCATATGCACGGGGTATCTATACCAATGTAGACGGGGGCTTCGAATTCAGGGATCACACGATCTACGCCGACATAGTCTCGCGAGAGTGTCATAACTTCACTGCCGGGTTCGGCGGGACATATTATCGAAGTAAACGCGACCTGGACGTCGAGAAATCCTGGCTTCGTTTCAGTCTTGGCTACCGGTTCCTCGAAGACTACCACGTCGAACTCGAATACAACGTTCACAACTTCGATGATTTCGTGTATACAAGCCAATTCGACGAGTATTACACGGCCAATATTGTAGAAATTAAAATTATAAAGGATCTATCGTTTTAGGAGGGTACTATGAACGTTCTGAAGCTGCTAGGAACCATTTGTCTCGTAGCTCTTGTGGCTTCCATGGCATCGTGTGAACGGAAGATCACTGGCAATGTGGAACATCTTGAGGACAACAGCTCTGTCAATTGCTTCGCTTGCCACGACGGCGCCAACGATCTCGGTACAGAGGTTGTTCTGGCCACTCGGCAGTGGGAAAACTCGGCGCATGGGTCCGGCAATGCCATGAGAAGCAGCGGATCCTGCAGACCCTGTCACACCAATGAAGGGTTTGTGGCCAGCGTAACCGGCGACGATGTAACCGCCGATCATTTCACGTCCGTCGGCTGTTTCACCTGCCACGATCCTCATACCAACGGTGATTTTGAACTCAGGATCACCGACGCGGTCGTACTGGGGAACGGTGCCACCTACGACCGAGGCGTTTCGAACCTCTGTGTCCAGTGCCATAAGTCGCGGCGCAACGTTGAAACGTACGTCCCCGATGGCGTGGAGTTGAGTGGCCACTTCGGGCCGCATCACAGCCCCCAGTCCGACATGTTGCTGGGCGAGAACGCCTATGAATACGATGGTTACGACTACGACGATAACTCCTGGCATACCACTGGCGTGGCCGAAGGCTGCGTGAAGTGCCATTTCAGGGTCGGCGTCGATTATGAAATGGGCGGCCACACTTTCGAGATGGAAAGTGGAGAGGATGAAAATACCAATGCCTGCAACGTTGAGGGCTGTCACGTCAACGATCTGGAAATCG
>DAOVLC010000291.1 GCA_030631455.1 Candidatus Zixiibacteriota bacterium | reverse complement strand
CATCCAAGCTTGTCATCTTATCGACAATAGCGGAAACATTCACGAATGATGCGGCTAACATCGACTCTCCTGACGAACCGAGTACCATTGCTTTCGAGCCGTTGGTCGAAGCGAGGATTATGGTCTTGTTGCTGACCACATCTTCAGTAAACTCGAGCGGGGAATTTCCAAGATCGAAACCTTCCACCCGGTAGCCGTCTCTCTCGCCCGCCAGAAGAACCACGCCCCTGTCGAGATTTCCGAGCAGAGTTGAACCATCACCGATCGAATTCACCGGTATCACTTCGCGGCAGCCCGCCGCAAAAGCGGCACAGATAACTGTACATGCCCGCAACACGTCGATAACGACAACCGTCTTGCCGTACAGATCGTTGTCGGTCAAGCCCGCAGGAGTGAAGTAAAGCTCTACTTTCATCCCACTCCTATCGGTGTGAGCCATCTTTGTAAAATGGGGGTTTGACGACAATGGCGGATGCTTTCTTACTACGGATCAGAATCGAGAGTTCCGTCCCGGCCTTTGTGAATCCCCGCTTCACATATCCGAGACCTATGCCCTTCTTGAGACACGGGGAGTAACCACCGGATGCGACTTTTCCGACTTCATCATCCTCCGCGAATATGCTGTAATCTTTGCGAGGAATTGCCTTCTCACTCATCTCGAAAGCGACCAGTTTAGATGGTGGCTTGTCTGCTTTCATCTGCTCGACAGGCTGCCGCCCGATAAAGTCGCCTCTGTCCAGCTTGACAATCCATCCCAGTCCGGCGGAAATCGGATTCGTGGTTTCGTCCATGTCGTTTCCATAGAGCAGGTACTTCATCTCGAGTCGCAACGAGTCGCGGGCACCCAGGCCGACTGGACCGACTCCAAACTCCCGACCTGCGTCCATCAATTTATCCCACACCTCGTGACATATATCAGGCTTCAGATACAGCTCAAACCCGTCCTCACCGGTGTAGCCTGTTCGCGAGAAGAGTATCCTATGCCCACAGATTTCGGCTTCCGCAGCCCAATAGAAACTCAGCGAATCGAGATCGCAGTCTGTCACCTTGCTGAACAGAGCCTGACCCTGAGGACCCTGTATTGCGATCATACCGGTGTCATCGGAATGATCTTCGAGCGTTACATCACCAGTGAGGTTTTCCTTGAGCCAGGCGAGATCCTTTTGCAGACACGCCGCATTAACCACGAGCATATACCGGTCAGGCAGGCGATAGACAAGAAGATCATCTACAATGCCACCGTCTGCGTGGCACATGCAACTGTACTGTATCTGCCATTCATTCAGGGCAGAAACGTCATTGACGGTGACCTTTTGAACAAAACTTGCGGCGTCTTTGCCAGTGACGATGAATTCTCCCATGTGCGACAGGTCGAAGAGGCCGACCTTGCTCCTCACGAGAAGATGCTCTGCGTTAATCGAATTGTACATCACCGGCATCTTGAAACCGGCAAAATCGACCATCTTGGCTTTCAGGTCGAGATGCTTGTCATATAGCGGAGTCTTCTTTCCACCGGTATCGATATTACTCATCTTTGCTTCGCTTTTTCGTGTAGTTCAGAAGACCTCCCGCACGGAGAATCTCAGTCTGCCGGACTGACAGATCGTACTTCGCCTTAAATTCATACCCCTGAGTTTGATTCTTGACCGTCAGATCCGCACCCTCCTTCAGCATCTTCGGAACATTGTCGATCCTGAGCATGTCATCTTGCTTGATCCTATCGTAATCAGCACTGTCGGCGAATTCAAGTGGGATAATTCCGAAATTCACCAGGTTCGTCTTGTGAATCCGAGCGAACGATTTCGCCAGCACGAACCGGAGTCCGAGGTACATCGGGGCAAGTGCCGCATGCTCTCGTGATGATCCCTGTCCGTAGTTGTCGCCGCCGATCACTGCCGAGGCTCCCGCCTCTTTCGCACGAGTCGCAAATGTCTCGTCCACGTAGTAGTAGACAAACTCCGATATCTTGGGGATGTTCGAGCGTAGCGGAAGTATCTTCGCTCCAGCAGGCATTATATGATCGGTGGTGATATTGTCACCAAGCACCAGAAGAACCTTCGACGTGATCGAGTCGGGCATCGGGCCGCTGGTCGGAAGCGAAGCAATGTTCGGGCCCCTTATTACTTCGACTTGGTCAGGCTTTCTGGATGGCTTCAGTATGCCGCTGTCATCGGTTATGTACTTCTTCCGGGTCTTCAGCTTCGGGAATTCGCCGAGCTTCCTCGGGTCGGTGATCTTGCCTTTGATGGCTGATGCAACACAGGTCTCCGGTGAGGCAAGATACACCTGCGCATCCTTGGTGCCAGAGCGTCCGACGAAGTTTCGGTTGAAGCTTCGCACCGACACACCTGTCGATGATGGCGATTGCCCCATTCCGATGCAGGGACCACAGGCGGATTCGAGAATCCTGGCTCCCGAAGCGATCATATTCGTCAAAGAGCCGTCCTTCGATATCATATTGAAGACCTGTTTCGATCCTGGTGAAATTGTCATTGATAAATTCGGAGCGATTACCTCGCCTTCAAGAACCGCACCGACAAGATTCAGATCAGACAGCGATGAGTTAGTGCAGGAACCGATGCAGACCTGACAAACAGGTGTGCCTGCCACCTCCCTGACCGGCACTACATTGTCGGGTGAATGCGGCTTGGCGATCAGTGGCTCAAGCTTACTAAGATCGATCTCGACAACCTTGTCGTATTCAGCGCCCTCATCAGGAGCGATTTCCTTGAATACCTTCTCGCGGCCTTGTGCTTCAAGGTACTTCATCGCCATCTTGTCGGTTGGGAATATCGAAGTTGTCGCGCCGAGTTCCGCGCCCATATTAGTGATCGTCGCTCTCTCAGGCACACTCAGTGTGGCCACCCCCGGGCCGAAATACTCGATTATGTTGCCGACTCCGCCCTTCACAGTCAGGACCTGGAGCACCTTGAGTATGATGTCCTTGGCTGCCACCCAGGGTCGGAGCTTTCCGGTCAGCTTGACGCCCACAACTCTCGGGCATGGCAAGTAGAACGGTCCGCCACCCATAGCGACCGCAACATCAAGACCGCCCGCACCGATCGCGATCATGCCGAGACCGCCTGAAGTCGGTGTATGCGAATCGGAGCCGAGGAGAGTCCAGCCCGGCACGGAGAATCGCTCCAAGTGTACCTGATGGCAGATACCGTTTCCGGGGCGCGAAAAGTAGATACCGTATTTGGATGCTACGCTCTGCAAGTACTGATGATCGTCGGCGTTCTCGAAGCCAGACTGAAGAGTGTTGTGATCGACATAAGACACTGACCGCTTTGTCTTTACTTTCTTCAGTCCAAGCGCCTCGAACTGAAGATACGCCATCGTCCCGGTGGCATCCTGAGTCAAAGTCTGATCGATCCTGATGCCGATTTCCTTACCCGGCACGAGTTCGCCATCGACGAGATGTTTCTGCAGGATTTTATATGCAAGTGTCTGAGCCATAATGACCTCCTTAATATATAAATCATACGAGTTTCATGCCGCCTATAATGGTCAGAACAACCCAAAATGTCAATCGGTTTCTGGGATGGGAGTGGGACACGGCACTTGCTATTTCCGCTTGACATTTCTG
>DAOVLC010000060.1 GCA_030631455.1 Candidatus Zixiibacteriota bacterium | reverse complement strand
GGGGCTGACATCAGGTTTAAGATTCAGCGCAAGGGGTTCGATCCCTTCCCAATTGCGGTCGAGGATTTCAGCACAGTTTTCGGCGCAGCATCGCCCGGGGATTCGGTGATGGCATCGAATCTCGCTCAGATAGTCCGCAACGATCTGTCGTTTCACATTGCGTTTAAGCTTATCTCGATGGACACTCGGGAGGATTCTGTCCTGCTCGAGGTTCTCGAACTCGAAACTATGACCAAGAGGGCATGGAAATTCATGGGGGCAGAGTATCTTCTCACAGGAGAGGTCGAATTCCGGGGTGAGGATGTCCGGGTGCGGTACACGCTGTGGGATCTGAACTTTATGAGGGATATGCGGTCAGACGGATTCAAGACGAATCGTGCGAATTATCGCGCACTCTCCCATGCCATGGCGGACGACATTGTCAGGCAGGTGACCGGAATGAAGCCGCTTTTCAACTCGAAAATCGCTTTTGTGTCGGCCAGATCGGGTAACAAGGAGATATACACCTGCGACTATGATGGCGCAGACGAGCGCCCGGTAACATCGAACGGTTCGATAAATCTGTCCCCCGTCTGGGATTCGAAAGGCAAATCCATCTATTACACTTCATATAAGGACACCTGGCCCGAATTGTGGCGAGTCGAACTTAGCGGAGGAGCGCACAAGAAGGTGGCGGGGTACAAGGGGCTGAATTCGGCTGCTGCGATCTCTCCGGACAATGACAGGATTTGCCTGACTCTTTCCAAGGACGGCAATGCAGAGCTGTATTTGCTTGATATCAACGGCAACGTGAAGCGTCGGCTAACACGCACGCGATCTATCGAGTCGTCGCCATCATTTGGCCCTGATGGGAATATCATAGCATTTTCCTCGGATCGAACCGGATCGCCGCAGGTCTATCTGATGGATAGCGATGGGTTTAACGTTAACCGGGTGACATACAACGGAAACTACAACGATTCACCCGCGTTTTCTCCCGATGGTTCGAAAATCGCATTTGTTACGAGGACCAAGCGGGGTAGTTTCGATATCTGCGTAGTCGATGTTACTGGTGAGAATTTCCGGGTAATCACCAACACCGGCTCAAACGAGAACCCTCACTGGGCACCGGACAGTTATCATCTCGTTTATTCGAGCAGGCGGGGAGATGCTTTTCACATATATATTTCCGATTTCCAGGGTGTTCAGAGGCGTCGAATATCCACGGATGGGAAATCGAGCAATCCGCATTGGTCGCCGTATCTGTGGTAGAGATGGAAAGTTGTTGTTGACCGCATAGAATGCGTAAATAGCTTTACATGGAGAGTGTGTAAGTTTAAGTAGAAATGTTTGTCTACGTAATAACCGGAGGGAAAGAAAATGTCACGTAAGATTTGTGCAATCATCGCGTTCCTGGTCGCTGCTATGATGCTGATCGGTCCCGGCTGTGGTCCGAAACCGGATACGGCTCCTATCGAGCCTGCTGTGACAGAGCCGGAGACGCCAACCGAACCAATTACGGAACCAACGGTTGAGCCGCAGCCGGAGGTTGTGAGGCTCACCGAGGATCAGTTCCAAATCGCCTATTTTGACTTGGACAAGTACAACCTGCGTGGTGATGCGAGATCGGCGCTGGAGGCCAATGCCCGGCTGCTGAAGGACAATCCGAACGTCAATGTCCTGATAGAGGGGCACTGCGACGAACGCGGCACAGTCGAGTATAACCTTGCGCTTGGCGAGAAGCGGGCCAGAGCAGCCATGGATTATCTCGTCAGTCTTGGTGTCGATGGGGGGCGGCTCGAAACCATCTCGTATGGCAAGGAGAAGCCGGTCGCGCTTGGGCACGATGAGTCATCCTGGTCGAAGAACCGTCGCGCAGAGTTTGGCATAACCGAGCAATAAGAGATGTCGAGTCGAGCCGGCATAGCTGCTTTGATCGTGCTGCTGGCGGTGACGGGCTGTACGTCCACGAGACAGCTCGAGGAAATGCAACTTCAGGTGAATGTCATCGAGCAGCAGAACAGGGCAATCGAAGAGAAACTCATCAGTCTCGATAGCCTCGGACATTCCCTCCTTGAAGCGCTGCAGGTGTTCAAGGCACGGACGGAGTTCGCGGATGAGGCGGGCGATACCCGTCTCGATGAGATAAGCGCGAAGCTCAATGATGTTCTCGATCGCATTGAACGATTACAGCAGTCGGTTGCGGGTCTTCAGCAGGGTTTGATCAAGGCACCGGTGGAGTCTGATCAGGACTCGGTCTCCGACACCTCGGGAACCGGGTTCACGTACGTTGACGCAAAAAAACTTTTTGACCGCGCATTCAAGGACATGGCGTCCGGTGACTACAGTCTTGCAATTCTTGGCTTCAATGAGTACGTGAAGACTTTTCCGGAAACTGACCTGACAGACGATGCCCAGTTCTGGATTGGTGAGTGCTATTACAGGCAGAAGGATTTCACCGTAGCTGCGGCTGAGTACGGCAAGGTGGAAAAGAATTACCCTGATTCTGATAAGATGCCTTCCGCTCTGTACAAGCTGGGGAGATGCTACGGAGAACTGGGCGAGACGGCTAAGGCGAAGAAATACTTTGAGGAAACAGCAGCAAAGTTCCCGGACACTCAGGAAGCGGAACTTGCGACAGAGAAGCTTCGGAACTCCGAGGAGTAACGGTAGGGTGTAAGGTGGATGGCCATCGGATTTCGGTTGACGTAAAAAGCACCAATAAGATCCCGATAGGCAAGGGATTCTACGACAGTAGTGAAGGTATCTTGAATTATGCGATCAAGACAAGGGGCAAATTCCATTCATATATCCAGAGCGAATGTCTATCAATGGACCTCGACAAGAAGGGCGGTCTGCTCAACATCGAGGTCTCTATCGACAGGGAAGCGTGGGCTGAAGAGAGGGAGCTTGTACCTCCTGACGATGTTGCATGCAAGAAGCTCCGCTTCCTCGACTACCGTCTCAACATAGAAGGCGAGTCGTATCACACGAACAGGTCGAAGGATTTACTGTATATTTGCTTTTCCGATGACGATCATGTGAAGACTTACGAGATTGCGGAAAATCTTATGGCCGATGTGAATCTTGTGAACGAGCTTGCCGGGCTCTGGATACTTGACTTGGTCGAGGATTTCGGCTTCAAGAGTGAGATGGCATTCCGCAGGGGCAATGAGGCTACGAGTCCGGAATAACTCCATTCTGTACCTGATACCACTCCCAGAAGGCTTTCCATTCTCTGTTCATAACGTCAATGATTTCGATCTGTTTCTTAAGACTGTAATCGCCCTCAAGCAGGTCAGGGCTCGCGGCTCCGAGTGACATCCGCGAGAACGGTTTCGGAGTGTAGGTTTCGTCCTGGCGGATAAGTCTGTATACCGGGCCTGCCGGTATCTTCGAAAACATATCCGAGTCCCTGAATTGCGCACTGATATCCACGTAGACCGGCCTGTCAGGCACTGAGGCAATTGCCGTGATGATCGACTGATACGCGTCTTCGATTCTGCCTCGATCGAACCGTTCGTCTCGTTCAAATCGTTGAACCTGCGGCAAGAACACCTGCACTTCTTCCTCGATATTTGCGAACAGGTCCTGGTCTGATGCCGCGATGAAGTCATAATACCAACTGCGCCGTAGCAACTCAACGTCGATAGCTGTGACATCCGTTCTCACATGCTCGGCGAACTTCTTGTAGAGCAATGGGCTGTAGAAGTCCCAGTTTGCGGTCAGCAGGATTGCTCGCGGCTCCATGCCGTCAAGTAAGAGCATCGATTGTGTATCGACATAACGGTAATCGCTTCGGTCGGCGAAGCTTCTGTTGACTGCAATCATGTACAACCCTACGGCGAGCAGAACCCCGGCTGTGAAATATGGAGCGAATCCAGCGATGCGTCTACTCCCGCCTATCTTGAGAACAAGGCCGCAGATAGCGGCCGTCCCGGTCACTGCCCACAGGGCGTAGATCATAATCATCGGCAGGAGATAGGTGTCGATTTCGGGAATAGTATAACCGGCAAGATAGACAAGGTTTGTTGCGAATACTATGGCTATAAACGTCGATGCGATTCGGTCTTTGACTGTCAGCACTATGAGTCCAAACACCGCAGGGATCAGCATGAAGATCGGAAACTGCTTGACGGTCAGCACCAGGAGGTCCGCCATGCTTCCGAAAATCGCCGAAAGCGATTTGTTGAACATCCAGACCTGATACTGCCAGCCGGACGCATGGCGCACAAGATTCTCGAGGGTCGATGGATTTCCCCAGTTTGCGATAGGGGAGTGGGACGCCCTGATCGGCAGGTATAGGCAGACCGTTAGCGCTAATATGAAGGGGGTGATTGATAACAGCAGCAGCCGCGCCGCCTGCTTTCGAATCGATCTGTTTGTCAGCACCCAGAATATGAGAGCGGGAATAAGCAACACGGTGGAGAGATGGTGCGACAGAGAAAGTCCGATCAGGTATGAACCGAGCACAATTGTGCGCGCAAGATGCCCGTATGCGTAGTCCTTTGCGCTGAGCACAAGGAAGAATATCGATGTAACGAAGAACAGATGCAGAGTATAAACTTCGTTGGTGACCGACAGGCTCCACATGATTGGGCAGTAGAGAAGCACCACCATCGATGTGGATGCTGCCAGCAGGCTCCCTGACTTACTATTCGCGAAGATGTTCAGCTTTTTGAGTAGATTGCTCAACAGGAGTACGAAGAAGATGCCGGAGCCAAGTCCGAAAATGATCGACACGAAGGTTACGCCCTCGATAACAGCTCCCGGATGGAACAGTGTAAATACTCTGCCGAGCAGCGTGTAGAGTGAATAGCCTGTCGGATGGGCTATGCCAAGTGAGAAACAGGCGACAGCAAGCTCGCCCGAATCGACGAAGCCGACGAAGTTTGCGGAGGTTCTGAGCAGCCAGAGGAGATTCAGAAGAATCAGGCCGCCAATCCAGAGCTTTGTTGTTCTGCCCTCCATCCGCAGAGCTTCTTAGAACGGCAGATCGTCGTCCTGCGCAGAATCGCCCGTCGGGAAATCGTCTGATTGAGATTGCGGAGGAGTCTGATCGAACCCGCCGCCCGAGGTGTCGCCCTTCGATCCCAGGAATTGCATTCTCTGCACGATGACCTCTGAGATGTATCGCTTGTTGCCGTCTTTGTCGTCGTAGCTCCGATTATCGATTCGCCCCTCTATGTATACCGGCCTACCCTTGGAAAGGTACTCCTTTGCGACTTCAGCCTGACGCCCCCATGCGACGATATTGTGCCAGGTGGTTCGCTCCTGCCGCTCGCCGTTCTTATCCTTGAATTTCTCGGTCGTGGCGATAGAAAACTTCGTGACGGCCTGCCCATTCGGAGTGTACCTCATCTCAGGGTCTCTTCCGAGGTTGCCGATCAGGATAGCCTTGTTTACGGATGCCATATTTCCTCCTCTTTTCTGGCTTGTTCCGAATATATGTAACTTGTCGGGCATTGTCAAACAGCTATTGCAGATTCGGTGCGGACCGTTCTTGTTGACACGGAAGGTTTGGCCGGTATATTGACATCGTTATGGCTGGAAAGCTCTATATTGTCGCGACCCCGATTGGCAATCTTGAAGATATGACTTTGCGAGCAATTGGCACTCTCGGCAGTGTCGGTCTGATCGCGTGCGAGGATACTCGGCATTCGGGCAGGCTCCTCAAGCGGCACGGGATGTCCGCCAAACTCGTATCATATCACGATCACAATAAAGAGCAGGCAGCCGGGAGAATTGTCGCGAAGTTGCTCGATGGTGAGGATGTCGCACTCGTGACAGATTCCGGAACGCCCGGCGTGTCCGACCCGGCTTATCTCCTTGTGAATCTGGCGCGTTCTGAAGGCGTCGAGGTCATCCCGATTCCGGGGCCATGTGCCGCTATCGCAGCGTTATCTGTCTCGGGGTTGCCATCTGACAGATTCTCTTTCGAGGGTTTTCTGCCGGTGAAGACCGGAAAACGGAAGGCTCGTCTCGAAGGACTAAAGGACGACCCGCGCACGCTGATTTTCTACGAATCGCCACACCGTTTGCTGAAAACGCTGACCTTTATCCATGAGGTGCTCGGTAACAGGAACTGCGTCATTGCGCGGGAGCTTACGAAGCTGCACGAGGAAATCATCAGGGGGAATATCGAGGAATTGATAGGTCACTTCGGGGACACTAAACCACGCGGGGAATTCGTGATACTCGTCGAAGGCAACAGAGGGTCTAAATGACGACACATTTGATGCTTGACCTCTCTGTCATAGACGTGTATAATCCGGCTTACGCGAAAGGAGCGCTATGCATCCGGAGATAGTCAACATTGGGCCGATAGTCGTCACATCCTACGGATTGGCGCTGGCGTTGTCGTTTTTTCTTGGATTGATCCTAGTCCAGCATCGATCTCGCCGCGCCGGGATAAACCGCGACTTCGTGCTCAACCTCGCCTTTTTCGTCATGCTATCAGGTGTGCTTGGTGCGAGGCTGTTCTACTCATTCTATCACTGGTCCGATTTCTCCAACAATCTGCTCGACATATTCAACCCGTTCGGATCATCTGAAGGGTTCGGAATCGCAGGGCTGAATGTTTACGGGGGGATGGTGACAGCAATAGCGGTGGCGCTCATCTATTGTCGCATCAAGCGCGAGTCGATTCCCGCCGTATTCGATCTGTTTGCGCCCGCGCTGGGACTTGGGATATTCATCACGCGCATCGGGTGTTTCTTGAATGGCTGCTGTTTCGGATTAGAGTGCCATTTGCCATGGGCAGTTCGATTTCCTGAGGGGAGCATACCTAACTCATATCTCGGCGATGTGCTTGTGCATCCAACTCAGCTCTATTCCTCCCTATACGGTCTTCTCCTGTTTGTGTTACTTTCGTATGTGGAGAAGAAGAAGAGATTCCTCGGTCTGACATTTTCGATCTTTCTGATTGTCGAAGCATTTTTCCGTTATCTCATCGAGAATGTAAGGTACTACGAAGATCAGATGGAAACCGTGCTGTTGGGTGTCACCTTCACCTACAACCACATCGCGGCGATTCTGCTGTTCATACTTGGCTGGGTGCTGCTTTTCGTATTCCGCAAACTGAACCTGCAACCCGGACGACTGATCCAAGAAATCGAATAGCGATATACCGAGCAGTATGTCCTTCAAAGAATACTCTTGGCAGAGCCGAAGGCGAAACAACTCCGCAAGTGTACTTGAAGTAGATTACTCTGCTACTTCATAATTTGTCAGCCGGTACTCTTCTTTGTAATCATAGGTGCCGATCGGATTGGGATCATCGTAACTCGTTATCACAATACCGCGAAGGAGAATCCTGCGCTTGACGATTCCGACTGCGGACAGATAGTCAAGTATCTCGATGTCATTATCCCATTCGCCGTCCTCGTCCATGTCATACAGCCAGTGTATGAGAAGGCATTCGAATGAGCCCAGCGGCACCGTAACATTCTGCCAGTTCACAGCAAGTTTGTCGATGCGCCATGAGTTGTCTTCTGTCCTGTGT
>DAOVLC010000077.1 GCA_030631455.1 Candidatus Zixiibacteriota bacterium | reverse complement strand
TCGTTGACATGGTCCTCCCGCGGGCAGACGTTTTTCACACAGGGACTGCAATCGATCCGCTTGTTGACGATGGCGTTGACTTGTGCTAGCGGCCTTGTTTCGTGAGGATTATCCGGCCCGGATATGCTGACAACTCTCGTACCGGAAGCCGCCGCGAGATGAGCAGCTCCGGAGTCATTGCCGATGAAGACCTCGGAACGTCGCATTACTTCTATCGAAAGCAAGAGATCATTTTCTTCTGCCAGACTGAGATAGTCTGCACCGGAGAGCCGTCCGATCTCGCTTACTACCTGTGATTCATCTGATGCGCCGGCGAGGACAATGCCGAGACCATGCTCATCCGAAAGTCGCCTTGCCAACTCCGCATACTTCTGCTTGCCCCACCGGCGGGAGGGGGCGCGCGATGTTGGACAAACGACTGCAAACCTCCCGATCCCATGGAGGAAGCGATCTGCGGCTTTAGATTCCTTTTCAGATCCAACCACTTGTATGCTCTGAGCGCAATTCTCTATTCCAGTGAGTTGCTGAACAAGACGTACGTAACGCTGGCTGCGGTGGATGGAGGTCGCAGGCAGTCTGACCGAGTCTGTAAGCAGGAATGATCTCATTTCGAACCGATACCCTAAGCGCATCCTGACACCGCCCAGCTTGAATATGAGCGCCGATGAAAATGAATTGGGGAGAATCAGGCCGAGGTCGAAATGGTACTTTCTAAGATTCCTCGAAAAAGCCTTTATACCGCTCAGTCTGCCGATCCCATCCGGCAATCTCAGGTCTATCAGGCGGTTAACATTTCTGTTGTACTTGTATAGCTCGTTGACAGATGGTTTCCCCAGGCAAGAGACATGAAGCTGTGGAAAGCTATTCTTGATGCAGTTAACGGCGGGGAGCGCCATTACCGCATCGCCAATCCAGTTCGGCAACCTGACAACTATCCTTTCGATCCCGGACATATCGATCATCCGTCTGTGCCTTTATAGCTGGTCAGGTTCTTGAATTTCCGATGCGTCCACAACCACATTTCGGGCGACTGCCTTACAGCTCTTTCGAGAAGGTCTGTATATCTCTGCACAACCGCCCTGCGATCATATCCTTTCCAATCGGTTAACAGTTCGATCTTCACGAAGTGGCGACCATCTTTCGCCCTGCGCGATGCTCCAAACAAAAGCGGAAGCTTGTACTTGAGTATCAGAGCAGCTGGGCCTGTCGGCACAAGGACTTCGTTGCCGAAGAACCGAACGGTCTCTGAGTCCGCGCCGCCATATTGATCCGCCAGAATCGCAACAAATCCACCATTCCTTACGGCTTTCACAAGAGCACGTGAGCCCGTGTCAGTATAGATAACGCCAACACGCTGTGCCATGCGAAAAGAATTGAGCAAAATATCGATTTCCCGGTTGCTCTGACGCTTTGCAAGTAGATGAACAGGGTAACCGAGATTCCGGACGTAAGCTCCAAGTAACTCCCAGTTGCCGATGTGTCCCGACATCAGGATAGCTCCTCTCTTCAGACGGGCCGCTTCCTCCAAATGCTCTCGCTTCTCCATTGTAACTTTTGACGAGACATCGGATCGTCGGTAAGATCTTTGCCTAATCACTTCGACAATCGTAACACCGATATGCTGAAAGCAACGCAGTTCAAAAAGCCTCGCCTTCGACGCAGTGTCGAAAGCTACCCCGCAGAGCCGTAGATTCTCCCTAACGACCTTAGCACGGTTGCGTAACAGGCGTCGCGCAAGCGCACCCAAGCCTGCGCCGAAACGCAGCGCATTGCATTCAGGAAGGGAGTTCGCGTAAGCCGTCAGAACCTTGACGGCAAAGAACTCAATCCCACGGATCACCTTCTTCATAGTCGAAATCGGTGCTCTCGTATTTCTCTTCTTCTTCCCAGCGCTTGTAAGTGTCGCGGGCTCGCTTCTTCTTGACAAGATAGCCGACGACAATCAGCAGCGCCAGGCCAATCCAGATTAACCACATATCCGATAGAATCAGTAACCAGCTATAGTTACTCTGTACGTATAGACTATACTCCCTCTGAAATGTGCCGAAGCTCGCTCCAATCGCCGCTTCGAATGCACTGTCAAGCGGGATTCCGTCCCTAAGACCATCGAGCAGAATCCGGAATGATCCGCTGCCGTATTCAGAAAGAAAATAGGCCACAGCTTGATACGACTGGGCATACGCTATCTGCGCCTGCGACGCATTGAAGAAATTGACCCGATCGATACTCTGGAGCGTAAAGATCGAGCCAAAAACCTGGGCTTTGGCAAGTGTCACTGCAAAACTATTGTTCCACTGGTTCGCAAAATGCATGGCGAAGCCTTCATCGAGAAAGCGTGGAAGATAGCTGTTCCCAAGTCGGTGCCTGAGGGCGATATGCGCCCACTCGTGACGTACTATCTCTTTGAACGGCTGCCGATATTCCGCCGCATTCGGAGAGATAATCACAATCATGTTCTTGGTGGGAATCGCACATCCAACGCCCCAATCCGGAAGGCCTCCACGAGTCAGCTTGTCGAACTGCTCCCGCGATTCCGCAATATGGACAGATATTCTGGAATCGACCGTGTCACTCAGCATTAGTTGAGCTTTCAATCTGGCTTCGATCAATATGTTCTCAGTGGCTTTCGCAAGAAGCGGATCCGCAGCCTGTATATCGAAATGTTGCCTCGCAAGGAGTCTTGTCTTAGGCGGCTCAGCATGCGCAGGTCCGCATACAATCAGACAGATCACCATTGCCGCAGCGGTTGACAACCGAAGTATCATGGCGACAATATATGCAATTGAGAGCGTCTGGCAAGCTATTGGAAAAGAGAATCGTCGGTCGGCGTAAGCTTCTTCGTCACAAGCTCGCCTTTGAGCTTGACGATCTTCCCCGGAGAGCCGACTACTGTGCAGTTGTCCGGCACATCGTGCATTATGATGAAGGTGTTCGCGCCAATCATCACGTTGTCACCAACCGTCAAGGGTCCAAGCAACGTAGCGCCTGTGCCTATTAAGACATTATTGCCGATAGTGGGGTGTCGTTTTCCCTCGTGCTTACCCGTACCACCGAGTGTGACGTTGTGGAACAGAACACAGTTGTAACCGATCTCCGAAGTCTCGCCGATCACAATACCCATCCCGTGATCGATGAAGAGCCCGCGGCCGATTTTCGCGGCAGGATGAATTTCGACACCGGTCAGGAAACGGTTCACCTGGGATATCATGCGCGGAATGAAAGGTATCCTTATCCTCCACAAGAGATGCGTTATTCTGTGCAGCGTGATTGCCTGAAGTCCCGCATAGGTAATAATTTCCAGATTGCGTGCCGCGGGATCGTTGCGATAGCAGGCTCGAATGTCTTCCAGAAGTGCCTTAATCATAGTTAATTCGAAGGGCTTTTACAGATCTATTTCTTAAACAGTTTGTCGAGAAGCTTCTTGCCTTCGTCCTTGAGCTTATTATCGGCATTTTCTGTCATTGGTGAAGTATCGAGCGCGATCTGAGGAGAGGAATAGGTCCCTGAGAGTCTGAACGGCAGCACTATCTTCCCACTTCTGTCCTGAAGCAACGATTTGAAATCTCCAAGAAAATCGAGATTCCCCGCCGCATTCGACGATAGAGTAACTTTCCCGCTGTAGTCGAGTGACCCATCGAATCCAACGGACCCGGACACTTTCCAGTCACCTGAAGATGCTGCCAGGTTGAGGTCATCGAAGTAGACCCGTTCGTTCTCCACGTGAAATGATCCTATTAGATCCTGAACTTTCTCTTCATCGAAAGTCTTGAACCCGATAGGTTCTGCAAGTTTCTTGATTAGATCGAAGTTCACGAATTTGCCCTTTCGCATATCGAAAGTGCCGGTCGCAGCAAGAGTCGGCAGCAGATCCTCGATTTCAGAGCCGGTACCTGAGAACGATCCGGTCATGTCGATTTCACCATAGAGATGATCCTGGAAACCTGTAAAACGGGAGAGAAAGCTGTTGATCTCGATCTCTTTTGCCGAGTAATCGACCTGAAACTCAGGTTGCTCGATATTTTCGATGTCGATTACTGCCGAACCGGTAATATCGCCGTCATAGGCTTCCGCTGTTACACCATCTATATGCAGAACATAATCGGTCAGCTCGAATCTCCCGGTGGCATCCTCGAATGCCACGAGCGAATAGATTCCGCTCCTGATGGTAAAGGTACCTTCCGCATCGAAATCCGGGAGGAAAAAGAGAACTGTATCTGCTGCCCCCCCCTCAGGCTGTCCAGTGACGTCCTCTTCATCCTCATACATCAATTCGTCGATGTTAAGATAATTGGATATTATCTCTCCGCGATAAAGCGGTTTTCTGTCAGCCTCATCGGGAGCGAATAAGTAAGGCGTAAAATTTCTGATTTCGCCGGTAGCCGTGAAGTCGGATTCACCAACAACGGCCTGGAAAAGCTCAATCCTGACATCCCTGCCGATAAACTCGAATCCAGCATCTACGTCCTTCACAGGAAAACCGAGATCGTTTGAATAGTACTCGAGATTCTTGAGTTCAAGAGAACCGAGCAGTGACATCGATTCAGGCGTCTTGAGCTTTCCATAAGCGGTCGCTTGCACCTTCAGTCTGCCGGACAGCTCGTCCTCAGGATCAAGAAACTGCTTCACAGCCCTGAGATTCAAATTAAGGTCAACCTCAGCCGACAGGCTTGGGTCCGGGATGTTGTCTACTATGAGTTTCAGCCGGAACGGCTCCCCGGCAAGTTCGGCATCGCCCGTGAAAAAAGTCAGATTGGTCTCCGAGAAATTGAGCTCCGCCAGTTTCATCTCCAGCTTGCCTCTAAATTCCTCATGCGCCAACTCGATGTCCTTCATGGTCAGCTTACCCTCGAGGTCTGCGGTACGAGTCAGTCGGGCAGGGCCGCGGTAGCCTGCCACAACGTGAAGCTTGCCGGAGCCGGTAAGATTATCGGCCTGGGGCAGCAATTCACGCGGTATCGCACTCAGCAGGTCTCCCACACGAAGATCGTCCGTGCGGAAACTAAGGTCGAGAAACGCCTCACCCGAAACATCTGTAACTAATCCCCCGACACTGCCTTTCAGCTTATCAAGACTGAAGTCCAGCTTGTCGATTCTCAGGCTGTCACCCTCAGTGTCATACAGGAGGTCGTGAGTCAATCCGAGTTCGAGCGACGCAAAATGATATTCCTTCTTCAGATCAGAATAAGAGAATTTCTCGACCAGAAGCTCGCCGCGCGATCTCAGAACTGCCAGGTTCTCTTCCGGCACTAGCGTGCTCTTGAGGCTCATGCCCTCAAGAGCAACAGAGAAGCCGGACGAATCATCCGTGTAGTACAGCGACGAATTTCCAAGCGCGAGATCATCGAAACTAAACGGAAGCGCTGCAGCGGCCTGTTCTGCCTCAATTCTCTCCACACCCTGCGCGGGAGCACTCCCAAGATCGCTGAAATTTGTCAGGCCGGTTTCTGTGCGTTCGAGGTTGATCGTAAGCCCATCCAGGACGATGTTGGTGATCTCGATCCTCTTCTTGAACAGGGGGAAGAACTTGACTTTGACGTCGAGGTCGTCCAATTCCATGAAGTTGTCCGTCTTGAAACCGCCCGGGTTTTTTACGGCAAGGTCGGAGAGCTTCAGTCCGGCCCCACCCCAGATGGATACCGATACATCTCCTACAGTTACTTCTCGGTTCAAAGCCTCTTCGATTTTCGGGATAATCATCGCGATGATCTTGTCCTTCGGAAGCAAGATCAGAACGGCGGCATACACCACCAGAATGAGAACCACTGCTATGACCATGATCCATAGCAGCAGCTTGAAACCCTTCCTACCAGCCATCACACACCTCGTTCAGGTCAAGCACCTTGCAGCGTGGCTATCCATGCCGCGATCAGTTCAAGGCAAACGCCCGCAGTTCTTTGTCTTATCTATACTTCGAGCGTATCGCCCACATTCATGATTACGCATTTAGCGTCCGTCACCTTCGACTTGAATTCTTCGGGATCGACTTTGATCAGGTCGAAAGTGTTGTAGTGCATCGGAACTACTTTCTTCGGCTTGATGAAACTGACAGCCCTGACAGCGTCGTCAATACCCATTGTGAAATTGTCGCCAATAGGCAGGAGTGCAAGCTCGATTCCTTCTTCGCCAATAAGCTGCATGTCCATGAAAAGGCCGGTGTCACCTGCGTGATAGATCTTCTTGCCTTCGACAGTGATGATGAATCCGCACGGACTTCCGCCCATATCGAGGTCATCTCCTGCTGAATAGCCATGATGCGCGATGGTCAGTTTCACTCTGCCGAATGGGAAATTCCAGCCGCCGCCGATGTGCATGTTGTGGGCATCGACTCCATTCGCCTGGCAGTAAACCGCTATCTCGTTCGGCCCAATAACGGTAGCATCATTCTTCTTAGCGATCTCAAGGGTGTCGCCGAAATGGTCTCCGTGCCCGTGTGTAACCAGTATATAATCAACCTTGATATCGGCAGCCTTTGCTCCAGCGAGCGGATTGCCGGTCAGGAACGGGTCTATTATCAAATTCGTGCCACCGGTTACAATCGTGAAACAGGAATGACCCAGGTATTTGACAGTTGCCATATCTCCCTCCTCAGTGCAGGATAATTCCTGATGCAGTTTAGCATCAACGTCTACACAAAGTTATACACAAAAAAACGATATCCAGCGGCAGGTTGTCAACCAAAATACAGTAAGGATGAGAAATCACTCTTGAGCGCTGCGGATAATACCGCCACAGTAAACGTAGTCCTGAACGTAGAATACTGCGGATTGCCCCGGCGTAACGGCCGCAACAGGCTGAGCAAGCTTGACCAGGTAGGTGCCGGGTTCATTTGGCGAGATGACTGCGGGTACTGGTTTACCGGTGGACCTGATCTTCACAAAACAGTCCAGCTGAGCAGCAGACTGTGGAATCGACACCCAGTTGAGATCTTCGATGATGAATTGGC
>DAOVLC010000342.1 GCA_030631455.1 Candidatus Zixiibacteriota bacterium | reverse complement strand
GAGTAGTCAACTTGAAACGGTGCCGCACCATACGTTTGTACGGCGGGGTTACCAAGTGCACTGCCAAACTTGTCAGCGGCTACTGCCTCGGCGCATCGAGCAATCTTCGAAGCTCGTCCATGATGTCGCGACCTTTTGTTCTAATCTGCGCCTTAGTCTCCAGAAGGTTCGACTCAGTCGGCAATGCGCGGAGCTGGATATGGAATCTCAGCGAGTTGCCTGTCCCGGAAGGTCGGATCGTCAAATGGCTGAGCTTTTCATCATCGAAGAAGAACCTGATGCCCTCGTCCGGGAACACAAAATCGCCACTCGGCGGATAGATGGTATCATACTTCCCTGTTCGATAGATCACTGACGATTTAATAGGAGTGCCTGCGATCTCAAAGCCGCCTGCCTGCACAGCCCTGTGGTATTCGAGAGCTTTGAGAAGGATACCTTTCTTGATTCTGTCGCCTTCTATGCCGGGATACTCACCATCGAGAGGATCAGGTTCGTAGAAAGTGGCAAACATTCCGATATCGGGATCCGAGTAGATCTCCTTGTCGAGAAGACCGATTAGAGTTGTGCCGTTCTCCTTTGCCCATGCAGCTATCTCGGCTACCAGTAGAGCAGCAAGTGTGCCGTCTTTATCGCGAACATGTCCGCCCTCGCCGAGTGATCTCTCGTCCGGCGGCGGACCGCCGAGAATAGAGAACCCGTTGCTCTGTTCCATGGCTGCAATGTTAATCGATCTCTTGCCGTTGCCCATATCCATGCAATCGCAGACGAATGGGTGGCACAGGTCGACATAATTCTGATCTTTGCCGTCGACAAGCTGTAGGAAATCCTGTGCCTTCCCATCCCAGACGTCACGAGTCGAGGCGGCAAGAGCTGCAAAGCCTACCCATGTCCTGATAACGCCGATGCCGAACTTGCGGGCAAGTAGTACCAGGCTATCGGATGTCGTGTGAGAGAGCACAATGAACTTCTTGTCAGCGTCTCTGATCTGCCCATAGGCCTCGATTTCTCTCTGAAACCGATACCAGAGAACCAGCGTCCAGACATCGTCGGCCGGGAGCAGAGTGTAATCCTTGTTGGCATAGACGTGTCTCTGATTTTCCGGCACAGTGACGACTATAGCGCATCTGTCGGCATCCGGATCAGTACCGATCAGAATGTCCGTCTTGTCGAATTCCCCGGGATAGTCCTCTTTGAAAGCCTTCACCGCTGTCTCCGCTGCTCGCGGATCTCCCGGATCGGGTTGTTGCTCACGACCGGGATCGCTACAGAAAGCGGGAAACATGCCATCGAGCGTGTTGAGCCCCATCTTGCTCTTCGTGCCGTCAATCGATTTGATATTCTTCTTTGCGAAACCGACGTCTTCGAGAAGCCCCGGCACGGCCTTAATGCCTGCTCCGTGGAATGGACAAAACGCTATACTGAGAGGGGTTCTTAGTTGCTGCGCCTTGATATCCTTGGTCATCAGGAACTCTCTCATGTGGCCGCGATACTTTTTGTGCATGTCTATCAGTTCCTGACCGTAATACTCGGAATCTTCCGGCTCACTTCCTCCGAGAAACTTCAGTTGCCCCGGTTTTGCGTCCTTGAACGAGCGCAGCCTGATCGCCTCGAAATCATCGAAATCGATGAACTCTTTGTACATTCTCTCACGCTGATCAGGATCGAATTGCGAACCGTTCGAGCATGAGAGTTTGAAGCCATTGTAGCGATAGTCGTTGTGACTCGCCGAAATCAAGACGCCGACATCGGCTTTGATATCTCTGTGCGGAATTGCGAATGTGACCTCAGGATACGGGCATGGCGCATCGAAGAAGTAGACCGTGTATTCATAGGCTAAGAACAACTCCGCCACACATTCGGCCAGTTCACGACCACGCACGCGGCTGTCATATCCAACCACGATTTTGCTGAACGGCACAGGCTGAGCCTTGCCGAACTTGGCGACTCCGGCAGAGGTCAACAGAACGACTATGTCGTTCATTGTATTGGTGCCCTTCAAGATATCAGTGTGGAGGCCGTTCTCTTTCAGCTTTCTGATAGAGTCCCTGTCAGAGGCCATCATGCCTCGTATCCCACCCGTCCCGAAACGGACATTCTGGCGAAACGCGTTGACAATATCTTCCCACTTGCCCTGCCTTACGCTGTTGATGATACCCAGTCTCATTGGCTGCAAGGTTTTCTCGAGCGGCGCATGCGAGACGGTCAGCCAGCGTTTCAGGTTCTTGAAGGTGTGGTTCAGTGCGTCATCGTATAACTGTTCATCTATAAGACCGGATTCAAGCGAGGTCTTCAGGTGATTGGTTATTCCCTTCTCCGCTTCTCTCAGGATTTCGTCGATGTTCTCGCTATGCATCAGTTGTTCTTCCTTTCAATTGCTGCCGTGATATCAGCTTCCGACTATCAAGTCACCCTGATATCAGCCAAAATGTGACATCGCCATTTTAGGGATTTCGAACGTCTATGCCAAGCTAAAACATCTTGTTAGGTCGGACTGTTTGACTACCTGCGGACACATCCATAAAGATCGAGGGGTCAAATTTCGGTGGCTAGTGAAACCGGACGGGGAGACTTGACATTTTGCACTTGCCAAGTGCACAACTTGGCTTGCCTTTTCTAAAAACTCGTGATATTATCAGTGCAGCAATATGTCGGAATTAGTCTTCAGCAATATAAGCAAATCCTTTGATAGTCAATCTGTGATCAAGGCGTTTGACCTGGCGGTTCCTGACGGGGAATTCCTCGTGTTGCTCGGGCCGTCGGGGTGTGGTAAATCAACGCTTCTTCGCATGATCGCCGGGCTGGAGAGTGTCGGCGACGGTGACATTGCGATCGATGGGCAGAGCGTGATTGCTCTGCCGCCGCGTGAGCGCGACGTTGCGATGGTGTTCCAGAATTACGCGCTGTATCCACATATGACAGTGTATGACAACATCGCATTTCCCCTCAAAATGAAACGCCAGAAAAAGGAAGAGATAAAGCAACGAGTGGAGGATGCCGCGGAGTTGCTGGGACTGACCGAGATGCTATCCCGTAAACCGAAGACGCTTTCCGGCGGGCAGCGGCAGAGAGTGGCGCTTGGAAGGGCGCTTGTGAGAGAGCCGAAGCTGTTCCTGTTCGATGAGCCTCTGTCAAACCTC
>DAOVLC010000376.1 GCA_030631455.1 Candidatus Zixiibacteriota bacterium | reverse complement strand
CTTCAGAGCCGAAGGCAGACCCGATGGGAGTCTTACGATGGGCGGCCACTCCGTCTCATAGATGACCTACGAACCGCCACCAGCCAAAGGAAAATGCTGTCTCAAATCCACACCGATTCTGGCCACTACGTCGTGCAGCCCGAATCCGAACTTGTGCTTCCGGAATCTTTCTTCCAGCATGTTGGCGTATTTTTGGAGCCACTCCTCGCCAAGCTTATCGACAATGCTATCGCCGGCGAGAAATATGAATTTGCGGTGGAATAGATTGATGTATAGCAAAAGCCCATTGTTCTCATTTGATCTATCGAGACCGAGCTGATTATATTCTGCCCTCGCGGTCTCCTCTATCATCGCTCTGTCGCTGGTGATCCTGACGACGACCTCGCAACTCGTGGTCTGTTCGAGATGCTTCAGTATCCCGGTCAGATCGAAGAGATCGCTTTTCGAGAAGAACTCATCCAAATCAGAATCTCCCCACTACACCTGTCCCGTCGAATTTCTCTGCGCCAGCTTGCTTGGGCGGCAATTCGCCCGGCCCGCCGCCGGTGTACCCGCCGAAACTGGTCGACTGCCACATGAGATATCGTATATCCAACATCCGCAGTATCTGGATTCTGTGCGATTCCCTCCCGTCGGTATGTCTGTCGAGACAGCAATCCTCGTATGGCTTTCTCGATCCGCACGGACACGTCTCACTCCCCCGCACCCTCAGGTCACCGAGACAATGCGGACATTTCGACACAAGCGGTGAAACCGGCCTGCCGCAATGCGGGCAGGTCCTCCTCCTGCGATTTAGAGTGTTGGCAAAAACAACAATCAGAAT
The DNA here is from genome assembly GCA_030631455.1 of Candidatus Zixiibacteriota bacterium. GTDB lineage: Bacteria > Zixibacteria > MSB-5A5 > JAABVY01 > JAHJOQ01 > DAOVLC01. The sequence continues at coordinate 2,043 of DAOVLC010000376.1, read as the reverse complement.
GAGCACCGGCGGTATTATCCAGATGAACGAATAGAGAGGTGTGCCGGTTTCTTCAGATCCGAGAGCGTTAACTGCTCCAATCAGCCCATCAAGATAGTTGTGACTCCCGAAATCCGGTTGCAGAAGGCTTGTCTTGATGAGATCCAGGTACTCGACGCTGAGCGCGCTCTTCACCCTCTCCCCTACCCGGAAGTAAAATCTGTTTTCATCTCTCACGATAAGCAGCAACAGCCCATCGTCTCGACCTTCCCGGCCAATCTTCCACGTTTTCATAATTGCTCTTGCATAAAGCTCGATCTCCTGCCCGTCCAGCGTCGGGACTGTGAAAACAACGAGGAAGAAGTCATTCTCGGCATTGAGCGCATTCACCTCATGTTCGAGTCTGAGCAATTGCTCACCGTCGAGAAAATTCGCATCATCGATGACCACGGGCCCGTCGTAGGCATTGAGGCCGAGAGCAATAAGGAAGATAACAGACGCAAGAACAGTTGTGGCAAACAGCCTTCTTGGGGAACCGTCTTCTGAGTTCAGCACAGATTCACTCTCCCCTGCCCTTCTTGGCCGCGCAGCATCTGAACATGGCAAAGAATCCGGCCCCGTGCTGTTTCAGTGCCGATTCATTAAGCGAGTATATCTTTCGCTGCCCCTGCCTTTCGACACTCACCAGCCCGGCTTTCTTGAGGACATGCAGATGGCGGGAGATCGTCGGTTGAGTCAGCGTAAAGAAATCAACTATCTCATTGACGGATCGCGGGCGCACCTCCAGCATCCGCAGGATTCTCAGACGAGTCTCATCAGAAAGCGCTCCGAAAGTCTCAGCAGATTGCCTGTGATCAAACCGGTCTCTGTTCTCTTTTGAAGCCATGGTCACTCCTGCAATCCTGTCTTGCGCCCTCGACTCGACCAGTAAATTGTAGGTTCATCATGGATTATGCAAGAGATTTTGTCAAGTACTGCCGATGTACCTGACATTCTCATCCTCTGACCGGGCTCTTTTTGTGTTTGACAATTCTGACTGGAACACGATATTCCTGTCTTTGGACGATCTGCAACTATAAGTGTGGAACTGTCATGAAAAAAGTGTACGCAGGCATCGATCTCGGAGGCACAAATATAAAATACGGACTTTGCAGGCCTGACGGTAAGACTATTATCTTCAGAACGATTCCGGCGATGGTCGAAGAAGGTCCTCGGAACCTCATTAGGAGGATCACAGACTGTGCTCATGAACTGCTTGACTACGCCTCCAGGAAAAGCCTTGAATTGAATCATCTCGGGGTCGGTACGCCCGGTATCGTGGATGTTACCACTGGGAAGATTGCGGGGATGTCGCCGAACATACCTGGCTGGAAGGGCTGCAATCCAAAGAAGTCTCTGGAGTCCATACTGGATATTCCTGTATTTGTCGACAATGATGCCAATGTTATGGCACTTGCGGAATTCGTTTTCGGAGCGGCAAAAGGCTGCCGGAACGTGATCTTTACAACAGTTGGCACCGGGATCGGCGGAGGAATACTCATAGACGGTAAACTCTACCGCGGTTCAATCGGAGGTGCCGGCGAATTCGGTCACACGACAATCGTGAAGGACGGAAGGCAGTGTAACTGCGGTAGGCGCGGCTGTCTCGAAAGCTATGCTGCCGCACCGTATCTACTTGAGATGGCTGAGAAGATGGCCACAGATGCCAACACTGGATCGGTACTGACACCCGTTTTGAAAGAGACCGGCCGGTTAACCGTCGAGGATGTTTTCGGCGCTTTCAAGAAACATTCTGATCCGGTCGCGGAGAAGGCTATCCAGCTTTCTGCAGAGTATCTTGCGTGCGGCCTGGCCTCAGTCTCGGCTGTTCTTGCCCCTCAGATCGTCGTAATCGGAGGTGGAGTAGCAGATGCCGGAGGCACTGCCTACGTGAAACTCGTCAGGAATGCGCTTCGAGAACTGGCTTTGCAGCCTGTATCGAGTAGAATTCGCGTTGTCAAGGCCAGGCTTGGTAACAGAGCCGGAGTTGTCGGAGCCGCAATTCTGGGCGATTACACATAATAT
>DAOVLC010000396.1 GCA_030631455.1 Candidatus Zixiibacteriota bacterium | reverse complement strand
TCGCTTTTCTAAACCACTCAACCATGGGAATTCCTTTCCCCTATTGGACGAACCAACACCAGCGCATCTTCAGTCGGTTTTCTGTAATAATGCTCGTGGCGGTACAACTCGGTGAAATCGTATCTCGTGTAGAACCCTCTCGCATCGAGGTTCGAGTTCCTCACTTCGAGGAATATGGCTCTGCATCCCTCGCGTTCGGCTTTTGATATCACATCGTCCATCAGAATTGATCCTATTCCCTGTCGTCTATACTCAGTCGATACTGCGATATTCGTCAGATGAGCCTCGTTAATATCGACCGTAAGGCTCGCATAGCCAATTATGTTCCCCGATGAGTCTTTGACTACCGGGCAATATGTCGCATCGTTGCTGATATCGCCTTCGAATGCGCTTTTCGGCCACGGATTCGGAAACACCTCGTTCTCTATTCGGCATACCTGCCCGAGATCACCTGAAGTCATCTCGGATATTTCAAAGTCTCCTTTCACGGCTCTCAAACTTGATCTGTGCCTGCGACAGGGTCATGTAATATGGCTCGATCTTATAGTCATCCGGCGCGGTCTCTCGCTTCGTAAAGAGCTCACCCGCTACCCTGCACACCGCGCTCATATCCGGCTCGAAGTAACCGCTTCCAGCCGATTCGAATTGCCCCTTCTGTGCGCTGTTCATGAGTTCTGTCAGCTTCACAGTCCCGGGTCCGCAGACTTTGCAACGGTCGGATGGCAGACTGCTCAACGACTCAACCGACCCCATGAACGGCTCCGAATCTTCGGTTCCGTCAGGTGATGCGAGATACTGCATGTAGAAGTCCCCTCCCCTGCTGTGAATTGCAATCAGCAAGGGATATATTGAATCCGGCACAGACGCTCTCATGGCAGCGAACGAATCTACCGACTGAACAGGCAATCCGGCAGAGACTGCCCAACCGAGAACCCCGGCCATTCCAATGCGAAGCCCCGTGAACGATCCGGGACCGCTGATCACGGACAGGAGGTCGATATCACCCAACCCAAGGCCAAGCTGATCCATCGCAGACTCGATCCGACCGAATAGCGGTGCCGAGTGTCCCTCATCGGCCCATCGCCGAGAGAAAGACTCTCCATCGTCAGTAACGATTCCGATGCCGAGTCTGAGCGTGGAAGTGTCAATCGCCAGAATATTCACGCCAAAATATAGAACATGCCCCGTTCAATGTCAATTAAACAGTCAGTACCTGATTTTCACACTTGCCAGTGGCCCAATCGTAATCTTTCGCTCTTTCTCGCTGAGGATTTCCAATCGTGCGATAAGAATATCATCCGGAAGCGCATCGGCGACTCTGTCCGCCCATTCTATGAGGCAGATGCCTCTCTCGCCGAAAAAGTACTCTTCATAGCCAACATCTTCGAGATCATGCACACCATTGAGTCTGTAGCAATCGAAGTGGTATATCTCGATTTGGCCGCTGTAGATGTTTATCAGGCTGAAGGTCGGAGAGGTTACGATGCCGTCGTATTCAAGCCCCCTGCACATTCCCTGGATCATAACGGTTTTCCCGGCTCCGAGTGGTCCGACAAGGCCGACTACGGCTCCCGGCGACAGAGCAGCTGCGAGTGCTACTCCGAATGCTGAGGTTTCTTCTGCGCTGCGAGTCACTAAGCTGCGCTTGTCCATCGGATTATCTCTTCGGGCTTAAGGTGGCAACCGGGAGAATCATCTCGTCCATCGAAATGCCGCCATGCTGAAATGTGTCCGCGTATTTCGACTCGTATTTGTGATAGTGCGTCGGGTAGACGAAATAATAGTCTTCGCGAGCAAATATGTAGGTTGTCGATATTCCGAAACTCGGCAGACGGTATGTCGCCGGATCATCGACGAACACGACCTCTTTCGTATTGCAGTGGAGGTTATCGCCATACTTGTAGCGAAGGTTCGTCGACGCTTCACGTTTCCCCTTGACCAGAGTCGCCCGACGGGCAATGACGGCTCCATGATCGGTAGTAATAACTACACGACAGTCTATCGTCGACAAGTATTTGAGAATATCGAGAAGCGATGAATGCTCGAACCACGATTTGGTCACCGAACGGAATGCGTGCTCATTCGGAGCGAGTTCCTTCAGGATGTCCGATTCCGAGCGACCGTGCGCCAGAATATCGATGAAATTGAAAACCATCGAAACAAGCTGTGCGTGCTGGTATGTGGAAATCCTGCGTGCGAGATGTTCCCCTTCCGAAGCCTCGAGCACCTTTGCATACACCGGTTCGGCGTTGAGTTTGACCCTCTTCTGCTTCAACTGGATCTTCATTAACTCCGATTCATACTTGTTGAGCGAGGATTCGTTATCCTGCCGTCGCCATAGATCGGGGTACAGTTCTTCGAGCCTGTCGGGAAAATCCCCAAGAAAGATGGCGTTCCTGGAAAACGGCGTCGCTGTCGGGAGAATCGATATGTAGTGATCGAGGTCGACCGTGAAGTATTCATCAATAATCGGCTGGATATTCATCCACTGGTCGAGCCTCATGCAATCGACTACAATGAAGAACACCCGTCGTCCTTCTTTCAGATGTGGGATTACGTATTTCTTGCCAATGTCAACCGAGAGAGTAGGCCTGTCCTCAGACGCCAGCCACTCGGGATAGTTTCTTTCCACGTACTTCGAGAACTCGGCGTTCCATTGCTTCTTCTGTCCCTCATGAGTCTGAGCCAGTCCAACATCGCGGAATTCGCCGATTTCGATCTCCCATGCGGATATCTGTTTATATGCATCGATCCAGTCGCTCCAGTC
>DAOVLC010000357.1 GCA_030631455.1 Candidatus Zixiibacteriota bacterium | reverse complement strand
GGTCCTACTCCGATTGACATTGACGATGTTGTGTACCTGATAGCCTACATCTTCTCAGGTGGACCGGAGCCGACGCCATATCCAGAGGCGTCAGGCGATGCGAACTGCAGCTGTCCACCTACCTCAGTTGACATCGACGATGTTGTTTACCTGATCGCGTACATTTTCTCAGGCGGTCCGGCGCCATGTTCATGTGAGGATTGGGTTACAACCTGCGGCCCACTGCAATAGCTGCTCCGACATCTAAGACTAACTTTCGATAGAAAAGAAGCACCACCTTCGGGCGGTGCTTCTTTGTCTATTCCCAAAAACTTGATGCGTAACACGTGAAGAAGCTGTGCTACGTTTATCCTTGACTTATGGGCACTTCTTAGCGATATTTCTGCTACATCACTGATCTAACACCGCGCCGATTCTTTGAGAGGAGCACCATGATGTCAGAAAAGAGAATCGGGTTTCCCATGGTCTTGCTGCTTGCAGCGGCATTGGTCACAGGCGGGGCATTTGCTGATGTCAGCAGTCACACAAATCGTGTCACAAGACAGATCAATAATGTCTTGGACGGCTCCGAAGAGCATGGATTCTCGTTAAGTGCCAGCCGCGGAGTCCCATTCACAGGCAGAATCACCGGCCCGGGCGAGATCATGGGAATTACGTATCATGATTATCAGCACAATGGCTCGATGGGCAGGCAGGTAGCATATGACCCTATAAACAACTACGTACATTTCGTATGGCGACATTCACCAGCCCCTGCACAGCCCGACGTTGCATACAATTCCTACGACTTATACGGCGCTGTCTGGCAGCATGGTTCAGGGGCAACCGGTGGGAAGGTAATCTCAACGGATGGGTACACAGCAGGCTATTGCACGATCGATGTAACGTCAAATGGCGCTGCCGCTGTCACACACCACGAAGGCCCCGAAACGGCCTACCATGCTACAGTCGCCGATATAGACTCCAATCCTCCGCTCGGCGAGTTCAATTTCGTTCCAAGTGCACCCGGTCCGCCAAACTGCGAAGGCTGGGAGACAGGTCAGTGTGAGTTGACCAGCAATTACATATGGCCTGTGATAGATTACGATGTTATCGATGGTGATACGATTCTCCATGTTGTCTCCACTGAGGCATCATCCGAGCTGGCGCCAAAGGTCAAGACACTCGTATACTACCGCAAGGTGAATGGTGAGTGGCCATCCTGTGGTGCAGCAATCGACTCAGTGCACGCCGTCTCAGCAGTCGTTCGCAGTTCTCCAATATCGGACAGGGTCGCCATAGTCTGGCTGAAACCGATCTATTACGTGGGCGATTCGGATGATCCATGTGGTTTCAAGGACTGGCAGCACGATGTTGTCTATTCGGAGTCTACGAACGGTGGCGAGCACTGGGGCACAATGGTCAATGTATCTGACTATTCGCAGGGAAGCACTGTTCCTATCACCGAGGTTGAACAATTAGCATACAATGACCTGACAGCTCTTTATGTCGGCGACACTCTTCACATTGTTTGGGAGACGCCCCTTCGAGATGTGGTCAATGAGCCGTGCGATCCGCTCTATGCATCGAGGTTGTGGCACTGGGATAGCAACAATCAGTGCATCAGCATTGTCTACGATGGGAGCAGGCCTCGCTATCACTGTTACGTAGGCACATGGAACAACTCGTTGGCAAAAATGAACCTCTCGGAATGCGACGGGAAGCTTTACGTGTCCTTCACTCGTTTCGGCGCTTACACATCCGAAAATGGCGATACGAATATCGATTGTTCTGCATCGGGTTATGCGAATGGCGAAATATTCCTTGCAGCTTCGACCAATGCCGGTATCATCTGGGGTGAAGCGCAGAATATCACCAACACTTTCACGCCTGGCTGCGAGGCGGGCGATTGCCTGAGCGAGCACTGGTCATCAATGGCCAAGTACTCGACTGAAGTTCTGCACTTGCAATACATCGAAGACCATGACGCTGGCGGAATCGTGTTCATGGAGGGTGCCTGGACCGAGAACCCTGTCAAGTATCTCTCTTACCCATGCTTTACTCCAGAGACTTATTGTGAAGTTGTGGTGAGCCCCGTTGAAGTTAGTTATCCGACCTATATTTCGCCCCTCGGGCAGACTGGATGCACAGGCGATGAGACGGTAACCATAGGCCTGATTATCTCAAACACCGGTACGGAGAATACCTCGTACACGATCCTGCCGAGTGATGGCTGGATTCATCCGGAAGCGACATCCAGCGATATTCCTGCCGGCTGTGACAATGTTGACACGATACAGGTAACCCTCGGTCCGATCGAGGTGGAAGGTATCTACACCGGCAATATCTCTGTAACAGCCTGTGGAGAGGATGAGTTTGTCGTGCCGATAGAGCTTCACGTGTACTGCGAATTCTGGTTTCCGGAGTTTGCAGTGTTGTCTACAGGCTGCTGGTCGATCGGGGTGTGGACTGTTGCCCGTACAGGTACCGGTGTGTGGTATGACCCTGAAGGTAACATGTACTGGTTCCTTGATGAAGTTTCATTCATGTACGATGAGAGTCTTGTCATCACATACGCAGATGACACAGCGAAAACCTGGTTCTCGATCAATGATGGGTCGGATTCGAATGTTGGATTCGTTGCTCTGGATATGTTGAGCACGGAAACTATGGGCTCTTACGAGTACGCCCATTGCGCCTTCGGTACGGGTGATACGGCAGTCACAGGCGAGGTCGATTACTATCTGCCGATGCATCCGGACAGCTGCTTCATAATAGAGCGCATTGAAGTGTGCAACAACACAGACACATTGGTGAGGCTGCATATCGGCGAAGCCATCGACTGGAATATCCCGGATGGTCAGGGTGGCTCGGAGAACCAGTGCGGTAAGGACGAGAGCAGACAGATGGTCTACCAGTTTGGTCCTTCAGGAACACCGGAAGAAGAATACTATGGTGGCGCTGCATTCTGCAACGATATTGC
>DAOVLC010000072.1 GCA_030631455.1 Candidatus Zixiibacteriota bacterium | reverse complement strand
CGCAGGTCGATAATGCGCATGTTCATGTATCAGGGCCTGGCAGCAGGAATAGTCGGCACGCTTGCAGGTATAAGCGTCGGTGTGATGTTGTGCCTTGCACAGCAAGAATTCGGGATAGTTTCTCTTCCTGCGGACATATATTTCATAAGCGAGCTGCCTGTGAAGATAGTGCTGGCAGACCTTGTGCTGATATCCATGACATCGGTGCTGCTAAGCTTTACGGCAACTCTCTATCCGGCATATAGAGCAGGATGCCTGTATCCCGTTGAAATCCTTAGATATGAGTAAATTCCGCTAAACTAATGGCTTATGCGGGCGAAAATATGAATAGTCGGGCGCACGATGGATCTGCAGAGAATCCCGTGGAGAATCAGGAGAATGCGGTAGTCATAGAGGCAACAGGACTGAAAAAGAGCTTCAGGACGAGCGAAGGTGTGCTGGATGTGTTGAATGGAGTCAACCTCAAGATCAGAAGCGGACAAATGGTTTCAGTTGTCGGAGAATCGGGCGCGGGCAAGAGCACACTGCTGCACATCCTTGGCGGACTTGACCGATCATCAGGAGGGGGGCTTAAGGTCTGCGGCAGAAGTTACTCCGAGATGGACGATGATGAATTGGCCGAGTTCCGGAATCAGAACATCGGTTTCGTGTTTCAGTTCCATCACCTGATGGCGGATTTCAGCGCCGTTGAGAATGTGATGATACCTCTCCTAATTCGCGGAGACAATCCAACGGAATCCAGGGAGAAGGCGTCTTACCTATTGGAGAGCATGGGACTATCAGGGAGAAAAACACATCGTCCGGGGAAGCTTTCCGGAGGTGAACAGCAACGTGTTGCAGTCGCAAGGGCGCTCGCGGCAGATCCGCAGGTCGTTCTTGCGGATGAACCGAGCGGCAATCTCGATGAGAAGACAGCGTCTTCCCTGCATGATACACTGCTCGAACTAAGCAGGAACTCCGGAACTACCTTTGTAATCGCCACTCACAATCGTGAATTCGCAGCCAGGGCTGATATGATGTATGAACTTTCGGGCGGTCTTACGGTTCCTGTGAATGGAGGTGAGAGATGAAAAAGCTCTGTGAGGACTGTAACGAGCGCGAGGCGGTAATTCACCTTACTCAAATCATTGACAACAAAAAGAAGGTGTTAAATCTCTGTTCTCGCTGTGCGGAGAAACGTGGCTTTCATAATCCTCTTAAGAACGTCCCGTTTCCTCTCGGGGATTTCCTCGCCAGCATGGTAGTGAAAGCTTACCCTGAAGGTTTGGATGAAGACGTGCAGTTGACATGCTCCGGCTGTGGACTGAAATTCCGGGAGTTCGCCCAAACCGGGCGCGTTGGCTGCGGGAAGTGCTACGAGGCTTTTCGCGATCAGATCGATGATCTGCTCAGGAAAGTGCACGGTTCGAACAGGCATACCGGCAAGCTTCCATCCGGGTCTTCGGAGAAGATGGAGCCACTGAAAAAGCAACGGCGGCTTCAGGATGAGCTTCGCCAGGCAGTAGAGACCGAGGATTTCGAGCACGCCGCCGAGATCAGGGATCGCATAAAGGAACTCACGGCTGACGAACATTAGTTGTTGCAGTCACAGCTGTAACCAGATATATTGTTGATAAGAGGGAATATGTTCGAACAGTATGTGGAAAAACCCGCAAGGTGGCTGGAGGCTGATGGTGCCGAGGCCGCTGTTGTCGTATCGAGTCGAGTAAGACTTGCTCGCAACATCGCAGGTCACCAGTATCCGGACCGAGCCGACTCTGACGTTCACTGCAGAGTGAAGGAGTTCATTCAAGAGGCGCTCAATAGCAGCGGACTCCTTGATGAGGGCACTCTTTACGAGTCAGAGACCGTGAGCGAGCTTGACAGAAGCTTCCTCATCGAACGACATCTTGTTTCGCCTGAATTCATGCGCGCCAAGACAAACCGCGCCATCTACATCAGTAAGGATGAATCCGTGTCGATCATGATAAACGAGGAAGATCATCTGCGGATTCAGTCGTTCCGTTCAGGCCTCGAAATCAAGAGCGCAATGGAGAACGCCGAGAAAATCGACAGTGAACTTGGTGAGAAACTCGAATATGACTACACGAACGATTTCGGCTTTCTGACCTCGTGTCCGACCAATATCGGAACGGGACTGAGAGCTTCAGCTCTAATACATTTGCCGGGATTAGTTCTTACAAATGAGATTGACGCCGTGATCTCGCAGATCACGAAGCTTGGCCTTGCTGTGCGAGGCTTCTACGGAGAGGGAACCGATGTCCTTGGAAATCTGTTTCAGATTTCGAATCAGACGACCCTTGGTCGTAACGAGGAGGATATCATAGGCTCTCTCGAAGAAGTATCGCGGCAACTGATCGGACACGAAGACAATGCTCGCACGACACTAATACGAGATGCGGGTGAAGAGATAAAGGACAAGATTTGGCGAGCTTACGGAATACTGAAGCATGCGCGCGTGCTCAGTTCGGACGAGGCGATGAACCTGCTCTCCGCTGTCAGATTAGGAGTGGCTATGGGAATTCTGGACATGCTCCCGATGAGGCTCGTCAATGAAATAATGCTCCTGATCCAACCGGCGCATTTGCAGAAGCTGATCAACGAGCAACTGTCGCCATCGGAACGCGATAGCAAACGGGCGAAACTGGTTCGCCATAAGTTTGCGGATCGGACACTGGAGTAACCAGGGAGGTCAATTATGAACGAGATGTTCACAGAGCTGGCGAGGAAAGCGATCGAGTACGCTCGCGATGAAGCGGCGCGACTGCGACATGACTATATAGGTACCGAACATCTTCTCCTCGGTCTGGTCAAGCTCGGAGAAGGTCGAGCAATCGAGATCGTGATGAATATCGGTCTCGAATTGACCGATCTCAAGCAGTCCGTCGAGGACGTCGTGCAGCCTTCGGGCGGAACGATGACTATGGGTCAGCTTCCGCTAACTGCACGCGCCAAGAAGACTCTTGAAATCGCGGCACAGGAAGCTCGTGCACTGAAATCAAAAGATATCGATACCGAACATATTCTTCTCGCTCTCCTCAAGGATGAGGAAGGCGTCGCGGCTCAGGTTCTCACGATGTACGACATCTCCTATCAGGAGGTGTATGATGAGTTGAAGAACATCCTGAGCGGAAATCCGTCCGCGTATTCCCGCAAGCGAAAGAAGAGCAAGACGCCTGCGCTCGATCATTTCGGTCGCGATCTGACAGAGTATGCACGACGCGGAAAACTCGATCCGATCATTGGCCGTGAGGATGAAATCGAGCGTGTGAGCCAAATACTCTCTCGCCGCAAGAAGAATAATCCGGTACTGATAGGCGAACCGGGAGTCGGAAAGACGGCTATCGCGGAAGGTCTTGCACAGAGAATCGAACAGGGCAAGATACCGCAGACACTCGAAAACAAGAGACTCGTCACTCTGGATATGGCATCGCTCGTGGCGGGCACGAAGTATCGTGGCCAATTCGAGGAACGCCTCAAAGCGGTGATGAACGAAATAATAAGCTCGAAAGAAGTGATCATCTTTATCGATGAGTTGCACACGATTGTCGGAGCGGGCGGAGCGGAAGGCTCACTCGACGCGTCGAACATTTTCAAACCCGCACTGTCGAGAGGCGAGTTGCAATGTATCGGGGCAACCACTCTTAATGAATACAGGAAGTATATCGAGAAGGACGGCGCCCTTGACCGAAGATTCCAGACGGTCATGGTCGAGCCTCCGTCGACTGAAGACACAGTCAAGATTCTGATGGGGCTCAAAGAGAAGTATGAGGAGCATCACAGGATATCTATCAGCGATGAATCGATAAGCGCCGCGGTGAAGCTTTCCGATCGCTATATCACGGGGAAGTTTCAACCGGACAAGGCCCTTGACATTATTGACGAGGCGGGATCGCGCGCGCATCTATCGACATACACGAAGCCACGGGAGTTCAGCGAGTTTGAGAGCGAGATAGAAGAGCTGTCCAAGCATAAGGAAGAAGCGGTCAGGAACCAGGAGTTCGAGAAGGCTGCGCATCTCCGGGACGATCTCAAAGTCAAGCGTGAACGCTTTGAACAGATGAAGCAAGACTGGGAGACTGATCGTGACAGTCAACAGATAGAACTTTCTGCTGAAGATGTCGCCTCGATCGTGTCGAAAATGACCGGCATACCTCTATTCCGTCTCGAGGAACATGAATCGCGGCGCCTCTTGAAAATGGAAGAAGAGCTTCAGAAATCTATCATCGGGCAGAACAAGGCTATTACCGCAATAACAAAGGCTATCCGCAGAGCACGCGCGGGGCTCGGCAATCCGCAGAGGCCTATCGGGTCGTTCATTTTCCTCGGACCTACCGGCGTTGGAAAGACTGAGCTTGCAAGGGTTCTGGCACAGTTCCTCTTTGATGACGAGAGTGCGCTTGTCCGAATCGACATGTCCGAGTACATGGAGAAGTTCGCGGTATCCAGACTAGTCGGAGCGCCCCCCGGGTATGTCGGGTATGAAGAAGGCGGGCAATTGACCGAAAAGGTCAGACGGCATCCCTATTCTGTAGTGCTGCTCGATGAGATCGAGAAAGCCCATCAGGACGTATTCAACATCTTGCTGCAGCTTCTCGACGATGGCAGCCTGACCGATTCATTCGGAAGAAAAGTCGACTTCAGAAACACGGTCATAATAATGACATCCAATATCGGAACCAGGCAGATTTTCGACTCCAGAACTCTCGGATTCTCGGCAGCGGCTAAGAATACACCGGATTACGGAGATATGTCGAAACGAGTGACCGAAGAATTGAAGAAGATTTTCAATCCGGAGTTGCTCAACAGAATCGACGAAACCGTTATTTTCCGACAGTTGACTAAGAACGACATCAAAGCCATTATCGAGATTCAGCTTGCCGAGGTCGCCAAGCGCCTGGCTGACAAGGGCCTCTCCTTCACACTGCTGCCTGCTGCCAAGGAGTTCCTGGCAAGCAAGGGATACGAGCCGCAGTACGGTGCCAGGCCACTAAACAGGGCAATACAGAGACATCTTGAAGATCCTCTGGCTGAGGAGATTCTGCGCGGTCAATACGCAGGTGATTGCGATATTCTGATAGATTGCCCGGAAGGTGAAGAGGCATTGACGTTTACGTTCAATCCCAAGCAATCCGAAAAACCGGTCGCGCCGTAATTTTTCTCTTGCAAAAAAGGCGCTCTTGACTATATTGATGCTCTGATTTTACGGACCCAAATAGGAATATTTGGGTCTTAAGTTGCAGGAGGATTAAAATGGCTCATAAGAAAGGCGTCGGATCCTCACGGAATGGACGCGACTCGCATGGGCAGCGACGCGGCGTGAAAGCCTTCGGCGGTGAATTCGTTACGGCCGGCAGCATAATAGTCCGTCAGTGCGGTACTAGATTCCATCCTGGGGAGAACGTCGGCCTGGCGAAGGACTTCACTATCTACTCATTGATCGATGGCTATGTGAAGTTCTCCCGCAAAGGACGCGACAGGAAGGTCATCTCCATAGAAGCCGCTTCCAACTGAGTCTTTTCCCGCAGTCAAATCACAATTCTAAGGAGTCACTATGCGTGAAATAGACGTTAGTGAGATTATTCCCAAGGTCAAAACCTTGTGCATGGATGCAAACTTCTTCCTTGGCGATGATGTCCTGAACGCTCTCAAGAAAGCTGTCGACACCGAAGAGTCGCCCGTCGGCAAAGGCATACTCGGCGATATCGTTGAGAATGCGAAAATCGCTCATGATCAGCAGGTGCCGATGTGTCAGGATACCGGCTTCGCGGTCTTCTTCGTAGAGGTAGGCCAGGATGTTCACTTCACCGGCGGATCGCTCAGCGAGGCAATCAACGAAGGTGTGCGCCGGGGATACGAAGAAGGTTACCTCCGCAAATCGATCGTCGGCGATCCGATCAAGCGCGTCAATACGAAGGACAACACCCCCGCCGTGATCAACTACGACATAGTGCCGGGCGACAAGCTTAAGATCGTATTCGCAGCGAAGGGCGGCGGCTCGGAGAATATGAGTGAAGTCAAGATGATGAAGCCGTCGGATGGCGTCGAAGGACTCAAAGACTTCGTGGTCGATCGCGTGCGGCGATCCGGCGGCAATCCGTGTCCACCTGTGATCGTCGGTGTAGGAGTCGGCGGGACATTCGACAAATGCGCTCAGATTGCGAAGAAGGCGCTGCTGCGGGAGATCGGATCAACACATCCCGACCCGTTCTATGCAGATCTCGAATCCGAACTTCTGGTAAAGATCAACAACATCGGAATCGGCCCGCAGGGAGTCGGTGGACGGATAACAGCACTCGCAGTGTTTATTGAAGTCCATCCCTGCCACATAGCGAGTTTCCCTGCCGCGGTTAACATGCAATGCCACGCCGCAAGACATAAGGAAGTCATTATCTGATTGGAGATAAATCATGGCTGATGAGAAAGTGAAAATCACGACGCCGCTCACGGACGATGTAGTGACAAAGCTCAAGATCGGTACGCAGGTACTGATTAGCGGAACGATATATACCGGGCGGGATGCCGCCCACAAGAAGATGACCGATGCGCTTGCGAAGGGCGAGCCTCTCCCCTTCGATCCGAAAGGTCAGATCATCTATTTCGTCGGTCCGACTCCGGCCAAACCGGGAAAGGCTATCGGATCGGCAGGCCCGACCACTTCGTATCGAATGAATGCATATTCACCTGCGATGCTCGATGCCGGTCTCAAGGGTATGATCGGCAAAGGCGAGATGTCGCAGGAGGTTCGCGACAAGCTCAAAGAGCATAAGGGCTGCTACTTCCTGGCGATAGGTGGGGCGGGTGCGCTGATAGCGAAATCGATCACGGCTGCTGAGGTAATTGCCTACGACGAACTCGGCCCGGAGGCAGTGCGGAAGCTGACGGTCGAGGATTTCCCCGCAATTGTGGTATTCGACTGTCACGGCGGAAATCTGTTCGAGGAAGGCATCAAGGAGTACGGGAGGGAATAAGAGTCTGATCTCCCAGTAGGTCAGGTTCAGCAGCTCACGAAGTGAGCAAGAAACCCGACGATTAACCGAGTCGCTAGTGGTAAACTAATATCCCTCGATCCTCGAGTGCAGGGATACACTCATTGGT
>DAOVLC010000074.1 GCA_030631455.1 Candidatus Zixiibacteriota bacterium | reverse complement strand
TCTCCGGAGGCGTCAGCATCGCCGAGAGTCACCGTCATGATCTTGAGAAACTGACTTGACCATACCTCGCCACCGTTCTGGTCCTGGGCTCTCACCTTCCACCAGTATGTCCCATCCCAGAGAAGGCTGTCGACATACACATATGTAGTCTCATAGATCCCGGAGGTAGTGTTCACGAAAGTGAACAGGCTATCGATCGATAACAGCAAAGAGTACTCAATAGAGTCGAGAGGATCGGAGTCGAACGACTCTGTCCAGACGAACTCCGGAGTCAGAGTAGCCAGTCTGCTGTTCGCTGAGTCGGGAGGGTACACCAGATCGAATTCGGTCGGCAATGAGTTCTCGCTGTCTACGTAGAACGTAGCCGGATCAGACCATTCCGATTCCTCATAATAGTCGGAAGTGGCCGCCCGCCACCAGTATCTTTGGTTTTCTTCGAGCGGTGAATCTACTGTCACAGTCGTAAAGCTACCCACATCTTCTACCACTGCGATGCCCCATGCTGTTGATGTAAAGCTATCAATCGACACCTCGAAAATATAGGAGAGACTGTCATTCTCCGGGTCAGACGAATTGACTATCGTCAGATCAGGTGTCAAGATTCCCACCAGCGCATCATCTAACGGAGAGACCAGAGATGGCACCGTCGAAACAGTGTTCATCCTGAAAGACAGCTCTGACCAATCTGACCAAACCAGGGAATTGTACACTCTTATGCGGAGCCAGTAAGTTGAGCCGTCGTCGAGTTCGCCCCCCGCATAGACAATTGACGTGTCAGGTGTGACATACGGCGGTGGATTCCACATCTCAGCGTATTCCCAGTCATCGTCGGTACCGATGGCGATTTCGAACTGCACCTGAATCGGGTAAAGGATGTCATGGTACGACCAATAGATCGTCGGTATGTTCTCGACGATGTTATTCGTACTCTCATCCCCGAAGCTTATGTCCTCGGCGCTCGGTTCGCCAACCTCACAGCCGAAACCGTAGGCGCCTATTTGAATCTCGCAACCGTTGCTCTCAGGCAAACATGGTGATATCTCGTACAGGTAGTAATTGTCGGAATCCTCATCACAGAAGTATGGATCGAGGAAAAAGACGTCGCTCGTGTCTATCTGTTGGAAATCGCCCTCGATCCAACTGCCGTCAAAGCCGTAGATATCGCAGCACGACGCACTCATAACACTGCTTCCACCTGAGCCTGTCACGGCGTTTCCGCCATCTGGGCGCACAATGCAGTTCAGAAGATCCAGGTCACCCGAAGCCTGAAAGTCAAAGTCGCCGATAAAGGTGCAGCCGACAGCAGTCAATGCGGGAGCGTCACCCGAGAGAATCGTGTGTCCGTCAATCAGGCTGTTGCTCATGTCAGCGGACGAACCCAATATGGCGAAGTCGGTGTTCAGGAAAACCGAGCTGTCGATATCGGCCGATGCATTGGCTGTCAGATAAACGACACAACCGGAAAGCGCACTGTTGAAGATCACACGCCCGGGCGTGCTCAGACTCCATTCGATCGAGCAGTCATAAAGCGTGGAGTTGCTTATTGAACAGGCACACAGTGGTTCTATGGTCGCTCCGGACATCGTGCAACTCCTGAACTCATACCCTTCTGATGTCTCAGTCGAGAGAATCGATCCGAGGTTATCCTGAATCGTACACAAGTCGAACGACAAGAGGCTGCCGTCGTGAAGATAGGATATACCGTCATTTTCACTGATCCAGCAGCTGCTGATCGTTACATCATATGAATCGTCGTATATACCAATTGCACTCTGGGTCGTATTGCTTTCAATGGTGAAGCCTAACAACCTGACAGTCACAGGCTCTGGGGCGTCGGTGTCTGCCGAGACAACGCTCCCGTTCTCCGAAGCGCCTACCATCATCGTATCACCATTGATGACCGTGGCGAGGATATGGGTACTGTCACCATCCAGCAGAAGATAACTCGCAATCAGTATCGACTTCCCTGACAGATTGATCTGTTCGTAGTAATGCCCCTCGGCGACGAGGACAGTGTCATCGTCAATCGTCGCATCGATGCCTGCCTGAATGGTCGGAAAATCTCCCGGCACCTCTATCAGGGATGAGAAGTGAGTGAAGAAATCACTCTGCCGCCAATCACCCCAGTGGTCACCATTGTGCAGTCGGATTCTGACATAGTAAGTCTGATGATCGGACAGCGGCAATCCCACGTAGGTTACACTCGTATCGGAAGACGAAACCGCTCCGGTGGCCCACATCTCGGCAACATCCCACACGCTGTCAGTTCCCACCTCTAATTCGTATTGTTCCTGAACGGTCGGAGCGCCGTCGTAGTACGACCAGAAGACTTGCGGAGTCCCAATGTAAATGATGTTTCCGACAGCGAACGGTCCGTAGTTGATATAAACGGGCAATGGACCACCGAGAACAAACGGGAATGCTCCGATGTCGTTTCTGGTGCCATCCAGTTCGTTGTACTGCGGATCGGGATCGCCCGCGTCAATGCACGGTGACTCCGACGCCAGCGCATAGACATGATTAACCGAGTCTATAAACAGCGGATCCAAGGAAATGCCGTTGACACCCGGATCATTAAGGCTGCCATTGCCCCAGACATCATTGTAATCGAATGAAACGCTGCCGGGGTCAAGTCCTTCCCCGACGTTTATCGCAACGATGTTATTTCTTATGTCGCCGGCCCCTTGATACACCATGATTCCTTTTGTGTTGGCGACGACCGTGTTGTTTACGACGCTAAAACTCTGACCTGAAACATATATTCCCCCGGCAAGGCTACCGGTGCCGACGTTCCCCCAGATGAGATTACGCTCAATGGAAACGTTGCGACTGGTTACTCCACAACCTATGCCGGGACCATTTGCACTCGAATTGTAGTACATCTCATTGCCGAATATCTCAAGGATGCCTGCATGGATACCGGTTACGACAATCGCCCCACCGGTCAGGGTACCGTGATTATCGTGTATGCGATTGCGTCGAATCTTTGCACTCGACGAGGTGCAATATATCCCTGCGCCGTCTCCCGTGTGAAAGCAGAAACTGATATCGCAGTTCCGTATTATAGGATGGGATCCGAAACAGTAGATGCCGAGAGCGTCCGTCGTGTGGCGAATCGTGAAGCCATCGATCACGCTGGTCGTGTCCTCGCCAGAGACAAATCTCACTATTGTCATATTCGGATCGGCCGCATCGATAAATGTGGCATCGCGTCCGTGTGTCGACAGGAGTACGATCGCCTTGCCGCTGAAATCGATGTTCTCGGCGTATATCCCCGGCGAGACGAGCACGGTATCGAAATCCGAAGCGGCGTCGATTGCAGTCTGAACGGCTCCCCGATCTGACGGCACTCTAATTGTCTCAGCAATGCCCAACCCGGGCAGCAAAACGAAAACTGCCAAGCTAATCAGTATCGCTCTTGTCATCTATGAAATCTCCTTCTTGTGCATCGACCACTTCACCCGATCACCAACGACGCGATGGCCGTAAACCAGCAAAATGACGGGCCATACGCACTGAGACCTCATTCGGTTCGGCGTTTCATGCAGCCGTCAGCCACCGCCGGCGGAACTCAAACTCAATTACAACTTCGCATGACTAATCGCGCCTATATACTCTATATTATCGACGCGAAGCCTCGATACACAAGTGTAAATATAAGAAATAGACGCAGATTGTCAAGACCCTAAGCGTCCTTGTTTTTCGGTTAGGCGCCATGTCGGCAGCCGCATTCTTCATCGTCTCAGTTTCTGTGTTGCGCTTGGAATTACACTATATTATGATTCATAGGCATGAAACAGCATGGGATAGTATGATGGACTACGATAAACTGGCAGATGTATACGCTCGTACGCGTGGTCTAAGCCCGATTGTACTCGATGAGTTGCGGACTCACTGGTCTGGCACTCCTGATTCCAGAGTGCTGGAGGTCGGGTGTGGCACGGGGGACTATCTTGTTGAGTTGGTCGATTCCGTGAAGTGCCTCGGCTGGGGAGTCGATCCATCTGCCAAAATGCTGCAACATGCGCCTGCACATGAGAATATCCGGTTTGCCGAGGGAACCGCCGAGAAGTTCCCGTTCGAGGATAGTGTCTTTGATCTTATCTTCTCAGTGAATGTCATTCATCACGTAATCGAGACTGCAGATTACTTCGGTGAAGCAATGGGCTACCTTAAACCGGGCGGTATGATTTGCACTGTCACAGACACTCCGAGAATCATTAGAGACCGCAAGCCCCTTACGCACTACTGGCCGGGAACCGCTCTGGCCGATCTCGTGCGATACCCCGAAATCTCCAAGCTTAGCGAGCAAATGGGTTCTGAAGGCTTTGTTGACATCGAGGAGCACGAGATAAGTGCGCCTATTCAGATCGATGACCCGTCTTCGTACAAAGAAAAAGCCTACTCCTGTCTGCACCTGATTTCAGAGGATGAATTCGTGGAAGGTCTGCGCTGCTTAGAGGACGATCTGAAAGCCGGACCAGTACAGGGAATCATAGAATTCGTCTGTATCTGGGGGACAGCGCCTTTGCATCGCGCAATCTGAGAATCCAGTATCGACATAACCGCCATCCCGTAACAGCCGGTGCCTCACAGCCTGTCCTGAGCTTCAAAGGGCTCGCTGTGAGTTAGTCCACTTCATCGAAACCTGTCCGACCCTGATCCCGTGAGAGGCAGACAAAGAAAAGAGCAGGTCGAAAGTCTTGTTTACCCTGAGCCCACGAAGGGCACTTTCGACAATTCATGCGAAGTGTGAAATACAAGATTGTCGAAACCACCCTTCGAAAACTCAGGGCAGGCGAGGGTTTCGACCTACTCAACTCCGACAGCCGCGCCGCCAATGAGTGCGTGAGTTATGATCGTTGGCAAGGAACAAGAATCCCGATCAACACTAATATTGCTAGCGACCGAAGAAGTGGTCACTGTAATCTTCCACGACCTTTACTCTGAAGCCCTCACTCTCTAAATTGCCGAGATAGTGCGAATCATCGAGCTCGCCCTCTTCAGTGGAATATATCTGAGTGTATCCACCCAATCCATCTGTATCTGCGAAAATGAATGTCTGACCATGCAGGTTGAGATATTGGAAACTACTTGTGATCTTGCTTCTGCCTGCAGGTCTGTCGTACATCCAGACTTCGAGCGACCAGGTGCGATGCGTATTGCCTCCCTGTTGAAGAAGATACTCCGGGGCAATCTCATCAGGTGGCCCATAGATTATGAACACTCTTCCCCTGTCGGTGCGCCAGCCAGTCGTTTTACCCTCACCGAAATTCGCGTTGGAGTAATAGTATCTCTTGTAGTATTCGTTCCTCAGTTCATTCTCCGGAGTATCCGGTGTCGGATCGAGTTTATTCCAGAAGGCTTCCAGAAACCGATCCACTTCCTCCTGACTATTCAGTTTTTTCAGTTCCCTGCGCTGCTTCGGTGTAGATACATAGTAGACTTCGTACATCGCCTCTTCACCCAGCGTAATCTCCCTCGGGCATCTGACCAGATATATGCACCCATCGAGTAGCAGCATAGTAATCAGACTGCATGCAACCAGGATGATTATTGCCTTCACTCGCATCTTCTGACCTCCTATGTACCGCACAAACGTGAGTATGCACGTTATATGCTCCTGGACATTTCTCTTCTAAATCTATTAGATACTTCGAGTTTTGACCAGTAGAATAATCCACGCGTACACTGTGTTCAGCAGTAGTCACACTTGGCTTGATAGTCCGCACTTCCATCAAGATCAGAAGGCGACGTATCGAAGGGTATGTCGCACGGATTGAAGAACTGAAGACGCAGATAAGAGAGGTTCAACAGTCATCTCTGCAGGCTTCAAGCCCCCACAAGAAATGCCGCAGTCGACAGACGCTCAGGTAATACCTATCATCAGCCCGAGTGCAGACACGATCAACCCGTTCAACATCGATTAGCATTCCCACTGCGATCTGTGTATAGAATCCTCGCCTCAACAATCCGGCTCGCCATCGCCGTCGATGTCGCACGGGGCGTTGCCGCCCGAGAAGATGTACACAATGAGCCAGACCACGTCATCGATATCTACTCCACCGCTACAGTCCACATCGCCCGATCCATACAGACCGGGCGGAGGGCCGCCTGAGAATATGAAGTTTATGAGATAGATCGCGTCGTCGATAACTACTCCACCGGCGTCATCGACGTCACCACAAGCGAACGGTACCTGAATAACGGTTATCACTGACTTGGTGAAATCGGGTGCGTGACCGCCTTCAGGCGAGAACATCGGCGAATATTTAAAGGTCCCTGCAGGTGGAAAGAGCATCGAATCGATCTCAATGTGAAACGAATCGGGAAGTCTGCCCGGGTCAGTTATCCTCAGATAGAGGTCGCCAATCTTTGTCGAGACACCTGGCTCAAAGATGGGATCGACGGGAAACATGTTGTAAATTCCCAGGTTGAACCCGTTGTAGCCGAAGCAGTCATCCGAACGTTGACGGTCGCAATCAAGAAGACTCCTTCGATACATCTGGACTTCGTTTCCCAGATTCGGCTCATAGATAAATGTGTCCACAACAATGAAGGAGTCCGCAGTGGAAACCCAGAAATGGAGGTACAAGTTTGGGTTGTATTCAACCGAATCCATATGCACATTCCATTCGACGGGATCGAATCCGGTTGTATCGAAGCTCACTTTGAACGGTAGGTTGGCTCCAATGATGAGAGTATCATCGTTCCATCCCCACAATTCAACTGAGAACACAGATTCTTGATCGCCGGAAATGATCCATGTCCCTGATGTGAATCTACAGGTGTCGCGAACGCCGATGTCATCAGCTTGACATGGAGTTGCGACCGCAACGGCAAGCAGAATTACTGATATCCAGCCCCATCTACGTGCAAACCAATAGCTTCTCATGATCTTACCTCACTGCGGTAGTTGCGCACCATTGCGCTACTCGATGTCATGCTGTCAAACAAACCGCTGCAAAAACTGACTGTATTAGTAATTTAGCGTATAGTCACTTCAATGTCAAGAGAAAATGGGATATGATTGTCTCTCAAAGGTGCGATAATGTTACTTGGCCCGGGAGAAATCGCAGGCCTG
>DAOVLC010000225.1 GCA_030631455.1 Candidatus Zixiibacteriota bacterium | reverse complement strand
CGCATCGAACTGCCGGGAGGCCAGTCCGAAGAGGGTGAGCTAATGGCAGGAACCATGAAGCTAATCAAGCTCGGTTTCGACGAGGAGACCGGATTGCCGCTGAAGGCGAAGGCTGTGCTTTATCCGGAGCGTGGCCAGGACGTCGGGGCGGGCAAATCGCACATGCTCGAAACGACAATATCTGGTGGAGTAGTGGGCGTTATCCTCGACGGTCGCGGTCGGCCCTTCACTCCGCCTGATGAGGATACGCTGAGATTGGCCAAGCTGAAAGAATGGATTAGGGAACTTGATGTATATTCGGAAGAGGCTCTCGATCGTGGATAGCACAACAAACCTCCATCCCGGTGCCGCAAATCGATTGACTCTTGGCGGAGATTTGGTGATTTCGTATTTGATGATATTGGGAAATGTTCGTTTTAGATAGATAGGAGTATTCGAGAATGGCTCACGCATACACGCCCGGACTGAAGGTCACAGACAGAATGACAGTCTCGAAACGGCGGATTCTTCCGCTCAAGGGCGAGGTTGTCGTCGAAGTCGGAGACATGGTCACGCCTGACACGGTCGTGGCGCGCACAGATCTTCCGGGGAACGTCGAACCGATGAATGTTGCGAATATCCTTGGCGTTCCGCCAGAGGACGTCCCGGAATGCATGCTCAAGAAAGAGGGAGATCCGATTCAGCGAGGTGAGACAATCGGTCTGACCAAGAGCTTCTTCGGGCTTTTCAAATCAGAGGCCAAGTCCAAAATCGATGGTACTGTTGAGAGTATCTCGAGTATCACCGGACAGGTGCTTCTGCGCGGCCATCCGATTCCGGTCGAGGTCACGGCATACCTCGAAGGGAAAGTCATGGAAGTGTTCCCGAAGGAAGGCGTGCTTGTCGAGACCGTTGGTTCCTTTGTCCAGGGTATTTTCGGCGTAGGTGGCGAAACACACGGAGAGATCAAGGTTGTCGTAGAGGATAACTCATCGGTACTCACCGATAGCCTGATCGATTCCTCATGCGAAGGTAAGATCATAGTCGGTGGTTCTCTTGTAACCGCGTCTGCTATCACGAAGGCGATCGAAGTCAAAGCCAAAGGCATAGTCATTGGCGGCTTGGATGACAAGGACCTGAGAGAATTCCTCGGATTCGATATCGGAGTTGCCATCACAGGTTCCGAAGCCAAGGGCGTTACACTTGTAGTGACCGAGGGATTCGGACAGATCAGTATGGCAGGCAGGACCTTTGATCTCCTGAAGTCCAAGGAAGGCGAGATGGCTTGCATAAACGGCGCCACGCAAATCAGGGCAGGAGTTATTCGCCCTGAGTTAGTGATTCCTCTTCGTAGCGACTCGGATGCGGCGGGTTCTAAAGATGAGAGTTCATCGATGGGACTGGCTATCGGATCGCCGGTTCGCGTAATCCGTCAGCCATACTTCGGTATTCTGGGCAAGGTCTGTGAACTGCAGCCGGAGTTGCACAAACTGGAGTCCGAATCCAAGGCGCGAATACTCACGGTGGAGTTTGATGACGGCAAGAAGTCGATCATCCCTCGTGCCAATGTCGAGTTGATCGAGTAATAGGATTTGATTTTTAGCTTGACTTGACACGTTGCGCGGCATAGATTAATCGAACTTTGAGTGTCGTTTTCACTGAAAACGAAGGTAGTACTAATGTTGATTGCGGTTATTGTTGACTGTCTGGTTATTTTCTGATAGTGATTGTACATGACCGCAGGGATTCGTCCCGCGGTTTTTTTGTGCCATTGGTTGACTACATGCTAAATAGAACTTCGCTCTCAATTGTCTTACTTCTGCTTCTTTTCACAGTCTCGTTATGTTTCGCTCAGGATGCAGAGAGTATACCGGACTCGGTTGCCGCCGCAGACTCGATGCTGATCGAAGAGACTTTCACTCCACAGCCGGTTTCAGGCGTAACAACCAATGATACTCCGAATGACAAAGGCGGATCGATCCAGGTTTCGTGGGAACTCTCACCCGATGACGCCTCAGGGTTAATTGACCACTATAGTGTTGAACGAAAGGTCGCCGGCGCTCCCGATTCCGAATATGAGATTATCGGTGAGAGTACTGCGGGTAGTTCACGCGCTACGGATAACCGCGCCGAGGACGGCATCGAGTACACGTATCGAATTGCGGTCGTGAGTCTTATGGAGTCGGTATCCGGTGGCATGTCTGAGATAGTCTCCTATTCGAGTACTTCAGACGGAGTCAGGTCCTCTGCCCAGTGGTTCAACTCGACCAGGATAGTTGTGTTGATTTTCGTGGTTGTCCTCAGCCTGCTGATAATGTACTACATCTCGCAAGCTAAGGCTGGCAAGTCACTGTTTATCAGGAAGATCGCAGGTCTTGAGGCAGTTGACGAGGCTGTCGGCAGAGCCACCGAGATGGGGAGAAAGATCTTCTTTATTCCCGGGACGCAGGACATGGAGAACATTCAGACTATTGCCGGTGTGACGATTCTCGGCAGAGTTGCCAAGCTTGCCGCCGAATACGAGTGCCAGCTCGAGGTTCCGGTAGCGAGATCACTCGTGATGATTGTAGGTAGAGAGATCGTTAAAGAGGCATACATGAACGCCGGTCGCCCGGATGCTTTCAATGAGGACATGGTTCGTTACCTGACTGACGACCAATTCGGTTATGCCGCCGCTATCGACGGCATGATTGTGAGAGATAAACCTGCGACCATTTTCTATATGGGTGCATTCTACGCCGAGTCTCTGATTCTCGCCGAGACCGGAAACTACATGGGCGCGATTCAGATCGCAGGAACCGCAATGCCGGCGCAGTTGCCCTTCTTTGTTGCAGCCTGCGACTACACTCTGATCGGTGAGGAATTGTTCGCGGCGTCTGCCTATCTTTCGAAGGAGCCAAAACTCCTTGGTTCGCTCAAAGGTCAGGATGTCGGTAAGGGACTGATGCTTCTGGCGATACTGGTTGGCGTAATAATCCAGACTTTGGGTGTGTTTGATTTTGCAAGTCTTTTTGAGATACCGGTGGATTAAGTCATGAGAAGAGAGATTCCACTTGTAATCACGGGCGTTGTGGGGATCATCATGGTGATCCAGTACTTCGTCCCCCACAGCCCGTTCGATAAGCTTGACGCTCTGTTCTCGGACTGGTTCTTCATCCTTGCGGCCTGTGCGATCTGGCTTGGAGCGCTCAACCTTCTGAAGCTGTCGTTTATTAAAGTCTCGAAGCGCAAGAAAGACTGGCCATACGCGATCATAATAGTCGTCTCATGGTTTGCCATGGCGGGCGCGGGCTTCTATGGTGGGAGAGGATTTCAGACACCAGGGACGAATTTCACATGGATGTATGACTATTTCTACACTCCGTTGTCTGCCACGATGTTCGCACTGCTTGCGTTCTTCGTGGCCTCCGCATCATATCGTGCATTTCGGGCAAGGAGCTTTCTGGCTACTCTTCTGCTGGCGGCAGGGTTCCTTGTCATGATGGGTCGGGTACTGTTTGACGACCTTCTGATTGGGGTTTTTGGTTCTTTGTTGGGGGACGCCAGACCACTGGCGTATGTTTCGGATATCATAATGAACTATCTTAATACCGCCGGTCAGCGCGCAATCATGATCGGGATTGCCCTCGGAACCGTAAGCACGGCGCTACGCATCATGCTCGGTATCGAGAGATCGTATCTCGGGGGAGCCGACTGATGGGTTTTTGGGACAAGATGCTCGCTGTCGATCGCAGGTGGATCTTTCTATTGGTCTTCTTCGCTCTCCTGATTCCGATGCTGCCGATGTTCCGGGCTGTGACTTTCAGGCTCTCGATCTCGCCTGAAGTACAGACTCTCTTTGATGCTCTCGAGGAGCTTCCACCCGGCTCCATGGTCTTGATGGCGTTTGACTACGATCCGCCGTCGGCGCCTGAATTGCAGCCGATGGCTGATGCCGCGGTTAGGTATGCGTTCACTAAAGACTGGAAGGTGATTATCATGGGTCTCTGGCCTCAGGGACCTCTTCAGGCTGAAATATCCGTTCGAAAAGCACTTGAGGTTCCTGAGATAGCAGCGAAGAACCTCGAATATGGTATCGACTATGTCAATCTCGGTTTCCAGGCGGGCAATGAATTCGTCATCAAGCGTATGGGAAGCGATTTCAGCGAGGCATTCCCCAAGGACATTCGGGGCACGGACTATGCTGAGATAAAGCTTCTCAAGAACATAAAAAATTACTCTAACGTTGACTTCGTGCTGAACTTCTCGGCAGGTTACCCCGGTACGGTGGAATGGATACAGAATGCCGTGGACAGATTCGGGGTCAAAGTCGGCGCCGGCAATACTGCTGTTCAGGCGCCGTTCGTGTATCCTTTCCTGCGTGCCGGTCAGCTTACAGGACTGCTCG
>DAOVLC010000190.1 GCA_030631455.1 Candidatus Zixiibacteriota bacterium | reverse complement strand
GTCTATTTCGTGCCTGTCTTCATATTGATCCATCTATCGAGACTAAGGGAGGCGCGTATCTTCAGCATTCGAGGCCGGATCAATATCAGGCTTGGAGTGTTGATAATCGCAGTCGCGGCGGCATACTCCGTAGCGGCATCGACACTGATCGAAATTGCCCACTACGTCTGGCCAATCCCCAAACTATACGTGAACACGATTATTGAAGTTATGCGCGCGGATTCGATCCCGGAGTTCCTGGGTGTGGTGTTTGCGAGCGCAGCAGTTCCGGCTGTGGCCGAGGAGTTGCTTTTTCGAGGGGTAGTCCAGCCTGCTCTCGTCAAGCGGATCGGGCCGACGCTCGGCATCGTCTTGACTGCTCTTCTTTTTGCGTTTTATCATCTGAATCCGTGGATATTCCTGCCGCTTCTCGTAGTGGGAACTTTGTTCGGGTTCCTGGCATACAAGACAGGGACGTTCTGGGCCGGAGCCATGGCGCATTTCGGCAACAACCTCCTTGCGATTGTCGAACTGAATCGCACCGATCCTGTCGATTATGCGGCATTGACCGAAGGGGCGCCATGGTATATATTGGCTTCCGGCGCAGTGATTGCGGTTCTTGGCACAGTGGCGCTGCTCCGTATGTTGCCCGCAACTGCCGATCTCGCTACGAATTGGCGCAGGACGCGCCTCGGAGATGGAGAGCTATGAATTCGAACGACAGTTTGCTTGAATCTCTTACGCTGTTTACTCAAACTGCAAAGATTCTCAATAGAACCCTAAATAAGGGTGAGCTTGTCGATGTCGTGCTGGAAGAAGCCCGCAGGGTATCATACTCTCGTGTCGTGTCGCTGTTTCTGAAAAGCCCTGATGCTGATACCGGCGATCTGTATGTGACTCACGACAGGATGAAACGTCACATTCAGCTGCAAGAGAGTGTTTCGTTGGATGAATCCGACGAGAGCCGGGTTGGTGATGTATGTCAATTGGAAACCGATGATGGATGGCGCAAAGCTATTCAGGAGGAGTTCGGAGCAGATGTGAATAATCGACTCAGAATTCCGCTTCTGAGGCGTGAGACGATCATAGGATGTCTCGATCTCTTTGATCCCCCTGAGGAAGCTATCAGGAATCAGCAGTTGATCGGAATCCTGAACGCTCTTGCGGATCTGTTCGTGATCGCATGGGACAACGCTGAATTGTACGATCAGATGCGACAAAAGTCTCTTGAGAACGATCTTCTGCTCGAATCGGTTAAGATGCTGTCATCGTCACTTGATGTCGACGAGGTGCTTCAGGATATGATGCGCGCCCTGAAAAAAGTTGTCGACTACGACGCAGTCGGGATATTCCTGGTGAAGCGGAAAACAAACAGAGTAGAGCCCCGAGTCTGGCAGGGTTATGCACATGTGAATGGGCAAAAACACCTCGGTTCCAAAGTTGGTGAAGGTCTTGTTGGATGGGTTGTTGAGAGTGGAGAGGGTGTGTACGTACCCGATACGAGAACGGATCCGCGATACTTCGAAGCCAAACCTGAGACGCGATCCGAGTTAGTCGTTCCTATTAAAGCAGATGACCAGATAATCGGTGCGTTCAATCTCGAATCTGACAAGCTCGATGCCTACTCCGAGGATGACCTGAAGTTCCTGGCGGTTTTTGCATCTCAGGCGGCAGTGTCCATTGAACGTGCGAGACTTCACAGGGAGATTCTCGCCAATAAGAAGTTGCAGGAACAGCTCAACGTCGCAAGAATGATTCAGTCCAGCTTCCTGCCGCGGAGGAACCCCGATGTCAAGGGATTCGACATCGCAGGTCGAAATATCCCGTCACTTGAAGTCGGAGGCGACTACTATGACTTCATCGAGATAGTCGACAATCAGATCGGCATAGCTATCGCCGATGTCTCCGGCAAGGGAATGCCGGCATCGCTGATTATGGCGGCATTCAGAGCCTCTCTTATCGCCGAGATCAGGAACAACTATGCGATCAGGACTATACTGCAGAAAGTAAACAGGTTATTGAATGAAAGTATAGACAGCGGCAATTTCGTAACGGCGGTCTATGGAGTTCTCGACTCCAAGAATCGTATCTTCACATTCTCGAATGCCGGGCATAACCCGCCGATTCTGATTCGTAAGGACGGCTCCTATGAAGAACTGACGGAGGGCGGTCTGGCGCTCGGTATAATCGATAATCGGACCTACGAGGAGCGACCGGTCTATATTGCGCCCGGGGATTTGATTGTCTGTTTCACCGACGGCGTTACCGAGGCGACCAATTCCAGAGGCGAGTTGTTCGGCGAACAGCTCCTGATGAGTATTCTCGTGGAAAATCGAGACAAATCTGCCGAAGAATTAGTGCAGCTTGTAGTCGATTCTGTCAATGAATTCGTGAGTGAGGAATTTGAGCCTGACGATCTAACGTTGATTGTAGTGAAGGCCGAGTAATCTGTACGGAGAGAGAAGAGTGTACTCAAATGAAGGCATTCTGTTCAGGCCCAAACGAATGTGTATTGACATTTTCTCAAAAAATGATACGTTTGTTGCGGCGATAACAATGTTTTCGAGAAGCTATACAGGAGAATAATATGTTCGCAAAGCACTGGATTAAAGTGACGGTAATGACATTATTCGGGCTCGCAATAATCATTGCATCCTGTTCCGAAGACCCGCTCAAACCGGTAGTGGTTGATATCGGTGGGACGATGGTGGTTACGCATATATCGCCCGCTGACGGAGAGGCCGTATTGATCGACGGGAATCCGGGAGGCCCTGACATTATCTGGGAGGAGGCCGAGGAATTCATGATCGTTGTGCAGGACTCGATCAGTCGCAATGACTTTTCCGGTTACATGAGTTTAGTCAGAATGAAGGCACTGACCGATTCGACGTATTTCTACCTGATGGTCACCTGGGAGGATCCAAGCGAGGACATGCGGCCTGAAATCTGGGTTCGCAGCGGTAATTGGCGGCCGAGGATATGGGGGCAGGATTTCTTCTGTGCCATCTTTGACAGTACAAACGACACCGTCGGCGCTAGTTGCGCGAACATGTGTCACAAAGACTCTTCGGGTTTTCCGGTGGAGATGTACAATCCGGGACCCGGCATGGTCGATACATGGAACTGGCACTCAGGCACGACCAATCCCACGAGGACTCTCGAGGACAAGCATATGAGGTCTGAAGCTTTCGTGTTTTACGATGCGACTTTCCTGGGTGAGGCTGTGTATACACGGAATCTCTTGTCCGAAGTCAATCCAGTACCCGTATGGATGCACGAAACGGACACGCTTTTCACGGGCGATTTTCTGTATTACGATGAGGCGGTAGACATGGATCTCGCAATATTCTGGAAAGACTCCATGATGATTCCCGGATATGTGGTTTCCAGACAGGTTAACGCAAATGACGCAGAGAGTCTTTACGAGATAGAGGCCGAGGGGCATTACGACGAAAGTGAGCAAGTCTGGACACTCGAGATAAAGCGTAAGCTCGACACCGGCCATGATGACGATATTCCGTTCGTGCTTGGAGAGCAGATCAATTGCACGATCGGTGTTACGGATAACCCACGTGACAACTCCCCGCATGAACATTACGGTAGTGATCCATTCATAATTCAGTTCTAAGATTGCTGCGAATCAGTTTGGACCGCCCGCTCTGTGCGGGCGGTTTCTTTTTGTTATGCGGGCTGTATGGTCGCTGCACGATATCCTATGTCCTGTCGGTGGCAAGAGCTGACACAACTCTGACGATCAGCACGATGCCGGACATTCTCTGTGGAAAATTACCTCAAATGCCTTGTGGCTTTCGCTATTCCGTATTAAATTGTCCTTCAATATGAAATTAACCGGGAGGGAAAATGGCTGTAAGGACATACGAGGAATTCAAGGAATCGCTCAGGAAAATGCGTCCCAACATTCACAAGTTCGGTGAGTTGATCGAGGACGTTACCACGCACCCTGCCACAAGGAGAACAATCGAAGGACATGGCCAGACATACAAGCTGGCGAACGATCCCGAGTTCAAAGACTACTTGACGACTCACTCCGATCTCATCGATGAACCGATCTCGCGCTATCTTTCGATAATCAAGACTCCAGAGGATCAGATCGCCAATTCGAAGATGAAGCGGCTCATGTTCCAGAAGACCGGTACCTGTACCGGTGGCCGGTGCGCCGGGTGGACTGCGCTCAACGCCATGTATGTTACTACCTAC
This sequence comes from Candidatus Zixiibacteriota bacterium, assembly GCA_030631455.1. GTDB lineage: Bacteria > Zixibacteria > MSB-5A5 > JAABVY01 > JAHJOQ01 > DAOVLC01. The sequence goes on along the minus strand of DAOVLC010000190.1, from coordinate 452 downwards.
GATATGGATGAGGCGCTCGGAACCGATTATCACCAGAGATTTCTCGCATGGCTGAAAGACGCGCAGAGGCGGGACATAACGGTTTCGGGGGCGCTCACCGATCCGAAGGGCGATCGCACGAAGAAGCCGCATCAGCAGGATGATCCGGATATGAATCTGCGCGTTGTCGAAACTCGCGACGATGGCATCGTGGTTCGCGGCGCGAAAATTATGATATGCGGTATCGCAGCTGCCAACGAGGTGTTCGTGCTGCCGGGATCGGCATACAGAGAAGAGGACAAGGACTACGCGATATCATTCGTGATTCCGAAGGACATCGACGGCTTGACGATTGTCGAGACGAGACATCCGAGCGACGGACGTGAAATCGAGGAGAAAAGCAGCTTCGATGTGCCGGTTGCAGACGGCGGAATCACACAGGCGTATCTTTTCTTCGAGGATGTCTTCGTTCC
>DAOVLC010000089.1 GCA_030631455.1 Candidatus Zixiibacteriota bacterium | reverse complement strand
GTGACTGCAATGATGGCGTTCTTTCTTGTCATGTGGATCGTTGGATTATCTGATGAGATCAGACAGAATGTAGCAGCATACTTCAGAGATCCCATCGGATTTTCGGAGGGTGGAGGAAGCAAAGGAGTTCTAAATGGCGGTGAGGGGCCGTTTGAGAACAAGCAGTCGGGAGAATCAATAATAAAGGATCTTACCCGCAGGGAGAAGGAAGCCGAGGTCTGGGAGAGTCTGAAGGAAGTCAGTCGTACGATAAGCCATAAACTTGAGACGACTCAGGCTTTCGCAAACCTGAAAGATCAGATAGAGATTGAGTTGACTTCTGACGGTCTCAGGGTGCAGTTAATCGAAGCGACAAAGGATGAGTCGTTCTTCGCGAGTGCTTCTGCTGATATGAGGGACGAAGGCATGGCGATTCTCGTGGCGATCTCCGCAGAAATAGCCAAACTGCCCTACCAGGTGGTGATTGAGGGTCACACCGACAGCAAGACCTTCGGTGGGGGCTCTAATTACACCAATTGGGAACTATCAGCAGACCGTGCGAACACCGCGCGGCGGGTAATGCTTGCCGCAGGCATGGCTCCGGATAGGATCAAGGAGATACGAGGTTTCGCCGCCAACCAGCCCCGTTTCAGGGATGATCCCTCCAATCCCGCCAACAGGCGCGTTGCAATTATCGTACTGAACGAGTATGCGTCAGATAAATACAAGGAAGTTGTTGCCTCTGCTGAGGACGATTTACAGCTACCTTAGTGACACCCGGCCGCCTCTCACATCCCGCTACCACAGCAATTCAACGTTTTCGCCACCCCTGACATTCGGATCTTTCAATTGGTGAGAAATAGTCTCCAAAGCAAGAAAAGGCATTTAGCAGGCTCTCGGCAAGTGAAGCTACGACCGGAGTGTTGGCACAGCCTTTTCGAATCATGCAACTTATTCAATACTAATGCGTTAAGAAGAATGGGCGCCTTGTTGTTCGATTTTCGTGGAACCTGATGAGGCTGGATTTGTTCAAAAGACTAAATGTGGTTCCACTTGGGAATTTTTCACTTGCGTCGCCCGAAGAAAGATGTTAACTAATGGGGTCTATGTTGTATAGAAGAGAAATATGTGTTAACTACAAACCATTATTCACTTAGAGAGTAAGAATGCACATTTCACGAAAGTCCGATTACGCTCTCAGAGCCATCTCTTACATCAGCAATCAAAAGCCTGAGAAGAGGAGTTCCATTACAGAGATAGCAGAGGCCGAGGCAATCCCTCGTGACTTCCTCGCCAAGATTCTGAAGGAGCTCACTCGTTCCGGTCTCCTGAAATCATTCCAGGGCGTAACGGGCGGTTATCTGCTCGCCAAACCGAAGGGGTCGATTTCATTCCTGACGGTTATTGAGGCTATGGAAGGTCCACTGAAAGTCAACATTTGCGTCGAGTCAGATGGTGACTGCGGTTGCGGTCGTTTCGATAAGTGCCCGATTAAGATATTCTGGGAGGAAATTCAGGCCGACCTGGTGAAGGCACTGTCAAACATCAACTTCGGAGATTCTCGCCTGAGGTACTGAGTCGAGATTGGCTCGTTTTCAAAGGTCGTCAGCGGCTGCTGTGACGGGCCGATGCATGCTGATCGGTGCGAACAGGCGGGTCGGTTTCCGAAGTCTCCTTGTTTGAGCTTCAGTTCGGAAGTCAGACTGTCCTAGTACAAGTTGTTTCCGTTGCCAAGATCGGCAGTTGGGAGGCCGGTGTCCAAATGTGGGAGATAGTTCGTTGCGATTCAAGCCTGCGGAATCCCGGCATACGATGAGAGTTTGCTGCCCAACAGATTTGACTTGAAAAAGAAGCCACATAAACTTATACTACTCGTTGTGGGGCAGTAGCTCAGTTGGGAGAGCGGCACGTTCGCAACGTGCAGGCCGGCGGTTCGAGCCCGCTCTGCTCCACCAAAATATAGGGACCCTCTACAGAGGGTCCTTTTCGATTTTATCGATGATATGAAAAGGGCGCCAGTTACATTGACGCCCCATAAGTCCATTTCGCTCAAAGGAAACTACTTCTTCTGTTTCCTTCGTCTAATGGCAAGCCCCACCAGACCCATTCCCAAGAGACCAAGAGTAGTGGGTTCCGGGATAACAGTGTCTGTATCGGGTCGCAGTATCTTGTAGCCAATCGAACCGTTTGCAGGGGCGTCGAGTGGGTCAGGATCAAAGAAACCCGTGTTCCAGGCCCAATTCCACTCGTCAGGAGGGACGGTCACGTTCTTATCCTGTCCATCCTCTTGGGCTCTTCCGTCTTTGGCAAAGAAGTCACCCCATACAGGTGATCTCCAGGAGTAGTATGACCACTCGGTTTGCCCATCGGCTCCGTAGTCAAGCTTCATACCACTATTGAATGGAAAACCTGACTCGGTTACCCAGTCGTTGATCTCTATAGGCCCGCCGTTGAAACCCCAGAAGTCACTGCGATCTACGTCTGGAGAGACCTCAACGATCCAGTGGCTCAAGGCACCAGGATCAAGTGGCGATCCATCCGTCTCAGTGATCCAGTAGCGGTACCACCAGGAATCATCCTGCTGCAGATCAACTTGCCATTCGATCTTGAAATTGTCCGCCCAGATGCCGGTCCCGTCCACTCCGTCAGGAGTGGAGAGAAAGCCAGTATACGACGGCAAACCGTAGGCAACGCCTGAAAGGCAAATGGTTACCGCCAACACCAGCATTAACCTTCGCATAAACACCTCCTAATGTTAATGAGGCAAAACATCTCATGTTAAATCCGACATATCATTCGAGAAAGAACGTCGCATAAAGTATGCCACATGGTCGAATAGAAGTTCAAAATCGACGATTATAATCCACGATTCTGAGATCAGCTGGAGGAAACTGGTTTTCTTACAATTGCTTGCAACTCCGGTACGTTTTGAGCGCAGTTGTGTTATTGCCAGCTGGTCGAGCTGACACAATCAGTGTGCTGAAACGAAGTGACCCCAGAAGTGTTCAAGAATTTCACAAAAGCTGCAAACTGGTTCGCAATGGGCGACTATTCGCTGCCATTCGGGATCAAGCAGTATACGCGAAGTGATAGTCAGAGTCCGGAAGACAAGACGTCTACCTCTTTGTCAAGGCCAGACATTCGCTCTCCCAGCTTATTTTTCATGACATGCTTGCTCAACTGCCTGACAAGTCGTATATTCATAAAGTTGTTTTGTGATTTCAGTCGAGCGTATCGGAAGTTTTTCGGCTGAGTCAATGGTGAATAGTGAGTTATGAAGGATTTTACCCGTGCTAAGTGGGGAGCTAGCGGTGCCCTGTTACCCGGAATCCGCTATACCGGGACTGATGCCCACCCGAGGTTTGTCAGCAGCTTGCGCGGTCTGATTAAGTGGTGTTGAGGGTCAGGTCCCGTGCAACTCGAGGCTGCCGAACCCCGTGAGGTCCGGAAGGAAGCAGCGGTAGGTGTGTTTTCGAGTGTGATGCGGGGAAGCTTGACCTGAGCTAACTGGTCAGCCCGTGACAGGCCGGCGGGATCGGAGGTGGGTGCACGGGGTTAGAATAGTACTTGATAAGAATCAGGTACGGCCTCTCATATAGTATCGCGGGACCTGAAACCTGAACTGTATAGGATTGACAGGATTCAGAGAATGTCATATCTGGTACTGGCAAGAAAGCTTCGACCTCTGACCTTTGATGAGGTAGTGGCACAAGAGCACATCACAGAAACGCTCAAGAATGCTATTCGGTCGGGTCGAATTGCGCACGCTTATCTGTTTTGCGGAACGCGTGGCACGGGAAAGACAACTACCGCCAGAATTCTCGCGAAAGCCTTGAACTGTAAGAAAGGCCCGACGCCAGAGCCATGCCTCAAGTGTGTCAACTGCAAAGAGATCGCCTCGTCATCGTCAATGGACGTGATCGAAATCGATGCCGCATCAAATACCAGTGTCGATGATATCCGCGATTTGCGAGAGAATGTCCGCTACGCGCCGGCCGGCGGCAGGTACAAGATATATATTATCGACGAGGTCCATCGCCTATCCGGTGCAGCGTTCGATGCGCTGCTGAAAACGCTCGAAGAGCCGCCTGATCACGTGATATTTATCTTCGCGACAACGGAACCGCACAACCTGCCGGCTACCATTCTATCTCGGACTCAGCGCTATGACTTCAGGCGTATCCCGCTCTCAGATATCACCGACAGCCTGCGCCGGGCTTCCGACAGTGAGGGCATCACGATTACCGATGATGCTCTTGCTCTTGTTGCCAGAAAAGGTGATGGGTCGCTCAGAGATGCCTTGTCGCTCTTTGAGCAGATTCTCGCCTATGCCGACGGTGAGATAACTATTGAACTCATAACCGACGCTCTCGGCCTGGTAGACTTGAGTCTTCTCTTCGAACTGAGCGATGCTATTCACAACCATAACTCCGGCGCGATCCTCGACCTGACAGCGAAGCTCACCAAAAGCGGCTCGGATGTCGGACAGTTCCTGATCGACTTTCAGGAGCACCTGAGAAACATGCTGATAGCAAGCACTGTCCCCGAACCGGAGCAATTCATCGAGCTGTCCGACCTTTACATCAAACGATATATCGATAACAAAGACTACTTCTCATACTCCGATATCATGCGTATGGTGAAGGTGATATCCGATCTTCGCCAGCAGCTTAAGGAGGGAGCAGAACCGAGGATATTCTTGGAGATGGCACTTCTGAAACTGGCCAGGATGGATACAACCGCCACTCTGACCGAGGTGCTGCAAAAGTTGTCGAATCTTTCCGGAGGCTCACAGGCACCTCCACCGCCATCGAGCAACCTGTTCGGGAGCGGCAATGCCCAAGCCGGCAAACCGGATGAAAAAAGAAGCCTGAAGCTCACTCCGGCTATCTCTGAAAATCCGGCGGGTGATCCCGGTTCAGCAGAATTCACCGGCAGCCGATGGGTTAGCTTTCTCAACGAGTATACCCAGATTAACGGCATGTTGTCGATAATGTTGAAACGAGGAAAAGTCAGGCAAGTGAACAACAATACGTTGCGATTGACATTCCCCCCTGATATGGGAATAGGCACTCTCATGACTCCGGATAAGGTGAGGCAACTGGAGACGTCGATTGAAGAGCATTTCGGCAGGCGGATCAAGCTCAAGTTCGATACCGATCCAAACATGAAAACGGATCAACCGAAGACAACCCTCGATCCGAGATTTGACATGAGACCAGAGGATCTGCTGAAACAGAACCCCGACGTAAAGAAAATCGTGGAAAGATATGATGGGAAGATAACGAGCATAAAGAAGATAGATACCGGAGGAAAGGACAATGGGTAAGGGCTTAGGCGATATGATGAAACAGGTCCAGAAGATGCAGGCCAAGATGGAAGAAATGCAGGCCGAGCTTGAGGATGAACGCATCGAAGGAACCGCAGGGGGCGGTATGGTCAAGGTCGTAGCGAACGGCAAGCAGGAGATAATCGAAGTCAAGATCGAGAAGGAAGTGGTCGATCCGGACGATGTCGAGATGCTCGAAGATCTTATCGTCGCTGCCGTTAACCAGGCGCAGGAAAAAGCTCAGGAGCTTGCCGCAGAGAAAATGTCCGGCCTTACCGGCGGACTTAAGATACCCGGCCTGAACCTGCCGTTTTAGATTATGTTCAAATCCGCGCAATCTGTTGAACGGCTGATCGGCGAGCTGTCCCGACTTCCGGGCATCGGGCGCAAGACCGCTCAGAGGCTGACATTCTGGATTCTGAAAATGAAGAAACAGGATGCAGAACGTCTCGCGAAAACCATCCTCGAAGTCAAAGAAAAGGTGATGCGATGTTCGATCTGTTCAAACATCACAGAGACTGACCCATGCCACGTATGTTCCGACCCGAAGAGAGACCGCTCCATCATCTGCGTAGTCGAAGAAGCCAACGATATTCTTGCTCTGGAAAAGAGCGGAGCGTACAGGGGGTTGTATCACGTGCTGCAAGGGGTGCTTTCACCACTCGATGGAGTCGGCCCTGACCAGTTGAGATTCAAAGAACTGGTGAGCCGTCTCAAGGACGATATCAAAGAGGTCATCATCGCCACGAATCCGAACGTCGAGGGTGAGGCTACCGCTGTCTACATCTCCCGCCTCATCAAACCGCTGAACATCAAGGTAACACGCATCGCACGCGGGCTGCCGATCGGTTCCGACATCGAATACGCCGACCAGAACACCCTCTCGAAAGCCCTGCAGGGGCGGCAAGAATTCTGAGTCTCATCCGCAAGCTAAAGGTGTCGTTCTTCGCTTGATAGCAAGCGAGTTAGGGTCACCGACAGTCGATAATGCCCTTGACAGCAACGGGTCGATTACCTATACTGACTACAAGCACCTTTCCGCCAAGAGTACATAGCTGAGAGTATCACGATATCGACAGCAATGGCAGCGATGCCTGACGGAGGAATCGTTATCAGATACTGCAACAGCCTCATCAAGGACATTATCGCATGGGATACTTCTACATGGAAAAGTGCGATCTACCTGTGG
>DAOVLC010000402.1 GCA_030631455.1 Candidatus Zixiibacteriota bacterium | reverse complement strand
GTAAGTAGCTTCATCGGCTCCGAAGTAGTACTCGATCTTCTGACCGCATTCGAGCGCTGGCAGTATGGCACCGTATAGGTCGGATGGTTTCTGTGTCAACCGGAGAGTCTGGTACTTGCCACCATCGATTGAGTAATAGACCGTTTCACTTCCCGGAACCAACTCCCCACCATTCACGCCGGTGATCTCCACCTCGAGAACTAATGACTCATCTGGGTTGGCAATATCCGGCAGGCCGTTAGGAAACTCGAACACAAGAGAACCGGGCCTCTTAAGAGCAACGGTTGGATCGCCAAATAGAATGAGTTGGTATGCCACCCACCTGTTAGCTCCAAAATTGATTCTCCAGATATTGTCGTGTCTCGAATCGGAATTCGCCCTTCCCAGCTCGGGCATGTTTTCATCCGGGTTGAACACCGCATCCCAGAATTCGCGGTTGAACCTGTTATTCGGACCGTCCGATCTGTCTGTGTCGAGAAAGCCCTCGACCCAACCGTAGCGCGCATTGCCAATAGCTGCGAACGCTCCGCAATCCATCTTGACAGTCAGCTGTTCTGCCCAACAATCATAACCATCGTACCAGCCCGTCTGACAACCTTCGTTATACATGAAACAGAGATCATTGGTGGTGAACTGGTCGAGCTGAGTCTGATACAGTTTGAGAGAGTATTCGTAATTACTGTGTCCCAGGTGATTGATGATATGTCGGCCTGCATTGATTCTGGCCACAACTTCCGAGGCCGGCCAGTTGCCCCCCGGCCAATCTCTGTCGTACAACCTGTCGATTGTGTAAAGATTACCGGGCAAGCCAACAGTGGTATAACCGTTATCGCTCGAACCGTCTTCAATAAGATCGAGTGCATCGCCGCCATACAGTTTCATGTCAGGATAGGCAAGGTTTTCTCCTGTCAGCAGTACATTTCTGAGATAGGGGCTGTTATTCGTTTCGAGATATTGGATCGTCTTATTCACGAATCGATCAACCTCATCAAAATTGAACACACATGCACGCCCGATGTGAACTTCGGACAAAAGATCTACGTCTCCCCCACCCTCACCGTCAGTCGGTTCACCCCAGCGGTCGTCGCCGTCATAGTTGTAGGTGCCATCAAGGCAGCTGAAGTAGATATCACCCGGCATCTGCTCTTCGATGTACCCCCAGCAGTTGAGATACAGATCTACCGCCGGTAGAATCTCGTCGTCACCACCTATAATGACATACCCAATCCCGTTGAGCAGGTATTGCTCACGAATGTAGTCCCTCACATCGGTAGGATCGGTGCTTCCGATATCGGAATCGGTAGTATGGATCTGTGTTTTGATACCGGTGGAGTCATGATACTCTTTGAGTGGAGTGAATGCATCAACCAGGTAGTCGCGCGTGACAATCAGCAAGTTGAACTGATCCTCGGGAGATTGAGAGTCGAGAGGGTAGGTTGCGATCATATCAGGATTGTCGACAATTGTGCGAACCTCTTCCGCATCCGGCGGCAGGCCCCTGAATGTCTCGCTTAGCTGGCTCGACGGAACTGTGTTCAGCCGGACTGTCAGGTTCTCAGAAAAGTATAACTCGCCTCTCGTCCCGATGAACCTGACCGGATGAAGTTTGAGTACGGCGATCTTGAATCCCCGGAAATTCTGAATGCTCACTAGTTCGTATTGCGACGCGGGGAATAGATCGCTTGACTCATATATCTCGGAGTCAGGTTGTAGCAAGCGGAATTCCTGCGATTCTTCGGACAACTTCCGCGGATAACCGCACGGCTCGACGACAAAACCCGATCCAAGCATTATCTCACCGGATGCTACCACTTCGATACTCTCGATTTCCGTACCGTATGGCAGCAGTATGGATGCACCTTTTGCCGGCAATGCTGGCTGACCCGGCGCGCCTGTTACCGGCGCTCCATTCATCGACAGCGAGTGAAATTGCTGCCTGTCGTGCTCGAAGGCAGAGATTTCCGGCTGTTCGAAAGAATACTCGAATACAAGCTCGTCACCAAGTGCTTGCGATACTCCTACCACTCCCATCATCAGGAGAACGGTAGCAATGCAATAAATGGTTGTTGATTCACACATGCGAATAGACCTCATGTGATTAACACAGAAGCACACACTGCAATATAGAACAATATGCCTAACAGTCAAGACATGTTCGCGGTTGAGGAAGGTTGGCGGGTGTGCGTTGAAGGAAGGTCAGGAATTGTACTTAATCACGCCTCTGACTTGATGGGCTTAGCGGTACGCTCAGGTTCGATGCCATCAACTAGCCACCGGATTGCGATCTCTTCCCAGTTCTCGACTTCGTTAGCGTTGATGTAACGTTCCAGTTCGCCGGTCCCAGCCTCGTAAGCAAGGCGGCTTGCTTGCGTCGCAAGTACCGGTGAAGTCACTATGATTGCGTATCGTCTGCAGCCGTTCTGTCGACACAATGTCATCCACTTGAACACGTACTCCTGAGTTTTTCTCTCATATGGTATCACTCCTCTCGCATCAACGAGAATCGAGAACTCCCCCTTCTGCGCAGGCAGCACTTGCTCCAACTCATCTGCGAGTTTCATCGCTACGGCAGTTCCGATGTCACCGCCTAAAGTCAAGTTGAGACCATATTCCGCTTTTTCGAGCTTGTACATTTCCCCTATCCTTTAGATCAGTGTATATTGAGATTGTCGACTTTTCGGGTCTTGAACTTAACTCTGCAAATCCAAAACGGGAGCCGCTTCTGCGACTCCCGT
>DAOVLC010000153.1 GCA_030631455.1 Candidatus Zixiibacteriota bacterium | reverse complement strand
CTGACGGCAGGGGAGGATCTGAAGGAGTATATCGATACGGCATACATACCGTCCAGATTCGATGTCACGAAAATTTACGACAGCTACGCTGAGAATCACCTGCAGGCGTTTACCACTGCACTGAACAATGGTCAGAATCTTGTCAATCATTGCGACCACAGCTACTACAGCGTCATGGGCTGTGGTGACCGAAATCATGGTTGGTACCTGAGCAGCAGCGGCGTTGACAACCTCCATAACACGGGAAAGCTGTCGATAGTATTCTCGCTCGGATGTCACCCCAACGAAATGGATTTCAACGACTGCATTGCCGAGCACTTCGTGATCTATAACGATCTCGAGGCGGGTGTAGCATTCACCGGCAACACACGAAGCGGATGGTTCTATGTTGGCGATCCGCTCTCGCTCTCTTCCGAGCTTGACTATGTGTGGTGGGAGGGGCTTTTCGATTTCAATATGTACAGACTCGGTGAGACACTTGCATACGCGAAGAACAACAGCCCGCACGGGGACGATCACTGGAGATATTGTCAGTGGACGCTGAACTTACTCGGCGAGCCGGAGATGCCGATCTGGACCGATACACCTGCGCTTCTCCAGGTTAGTCATCCAACCTTGCTGCCTCTCCTGTCGTACGATTTCACCGTTCATGTCGATGAGGGCGGAATAGGAGAACTTCCCGAGGCGTATGTCTGTCTCTGGAAGAACGGCGACATATACGAAACCGGATATACTGATTCCTACGGCGACATCACATTTACAGTCTCTCCCGGATTCGACGGCGATATGTATGTGACCGTTACGAAACAGAACTACGTGCCGTATCAGGGAGTCACAGAATTCACATCCGAGAACATCGCACCAATCTGCAACACGCCCGGTGACACGACTGTGCTGCTCTGTGAACTCGGTGAAGTATGTATCCCGATAGAGTGTAACGATCTTGACGGCAATCTCGAGAGCGGTCCGACTTTGATCGACGGCCCGGGAGCAATCGTTGATGGGCATTGGTGCTACATGCCGTCCGTCGAGGAAACCTTTACGCTTACTGTCGAGTGTCAGGATTCCGCCGGTGCTTTCTGCCAGTCGACATTTGACGTTACTCTCGAATTCAACGAACCACCGACTTGCATTCCGCCGCCGGATACTACGATTGTGCAGTGTACTCCTCAGACGGTTTACCTCTTCATTGGTAGCTCTGATCCGAATCTCAATATTGCCTCTTTAGAGGTCATTTCAGGTCCCGGTTCGATCATGTTTGGAAGCTGGTCCTACATGCCTCCGGAAGGCAACCAGACGGTCGATGTTACCGTACGATGCACTGACGGCTGCGGGGAGTACAGCGATGCGAGCTTCCAGGTCGAGTTTGCGGTGAACCAGGCGCCGATATGCGAGGGGCCGAACGACACGACGATAGTCCAATGCGAAGCGGGTTTGGTCAGCCTGCCTGTATTGTCATATGACCCTGAAGACGAAGAGGTTGAGTGCGAAATCGTCACCGGCCCCGGTGTTCTTGTTGACGGCAACTGGGAATACACTCCGACTGTAGATCAGACGGTGCACGTCATTATCAAATGCACTGACCCATGCGGCGCTTACTGTAACAACTCGTTCCTGGCAACCTTCGGCGTGAACGACGCCCCGGTCTTTAACAGCTCGTTTGATACCACGGTAGTTCAGTGTCTTGCCGCCGAGGTGAGCATGCCTGTACCGGTGTCCGATAATGATAACAATGTAACCGAGATCACCATCCTCGACGGCCCCGGGACAATTGTCGGCGATAACTGGGTATATACCCCTTCGGGTAAGGACACTGCCGATGTCTCGGTTAGCTGTGTTGATGCCTGCGGCGAACAATGCGAAGGTACATTCCGCGTGATCTTTGATGTCAACTCAGCACCTGTCTGCGAGATCCCCGGCGACACAACGTGCAAGATGAGAGACCTTGAGCTGATAAGCATTCCGATTGGTGCTTCGGACGAGGATGACAACCTCGTCGGTTGTGTCATCACAGACGGTCCGGGTCAGATAATTGATGGCCGGTGGGAGTATTTCCCTGACAAGTCCGATACTGCGAATGTCACGATAAAATGCACCGATGTCTGTGGCGCTTTTTGTGAATCGGCATTTCAGGTCGTTGTCATTTTGTATACGTGCGGCGACGCTGACGGAAGCGGCGATGTCGACATTGACGATGTCGTTTATCTGATAGGCTATATATTCTCCGGTGGGATCGCCCCGCTCCCGGTTGAGTCAGGAGACGCGGACTGCTCGGGAGATATCGATATAGATGACGTGGTCTATCTGATCTCGTACATCTTCTCAGGCGGCGAGATGCCCTGCGCGGATTGCCCATAGACGCAGTTGCTGACAACAATGCACTCACCTAAGGCAGGTTGGCTGCGGAGGGTTGCACTGATTCTCGATAGACACTGTGAGTACGGGTCAGACTCAATCTCTAATCTACCCAAAGTACCCCTTAACTAACAGCCTTATTCTCTCCGGAAGGCTCTGAAACGGTACACATTCAGCGCCTGCCTCCTTCATTCGGTACTGTCGAGCGTGTTTCTGAAAGGCAACGTGATTCTACTTCATGTCGTTCAGCGACCAGTCGTATTCGAGATATGAGATATCATAGTCGGCTGATTTCAGTGCGTCCTTTTTCTCTTCAGGGTATTGCGATATCAGGAAGTTTAGAACAGAATTATCCTTTTTGGAAAGGGACTCGAAGTTGGTTTCATTATGATACTTGTCGATGAGATCCTTGCTGACCGCCCTCTTACGCAATCCAGATCGTCTTGATATTCACGAACTCCCTTATACCGAAGTGAGAAAGTTCTCTACCATAACCTGAGCGCTTCACACCACCGAACGGTAATCGCGGATCGGATTTTGTCATGCCGTTGATAAATACGGCCCCGGTCTCAATTCGACGGGCAATCGCCTCTGCACGTGTGGTATCTCGCGACCATACGCTCCCGCCGAGTCCGAACGGGGAGTCATTCGCCACAGCGATGGCTTCCTCAGCGTCTTCTACCGGTATTATTGCGGCGACCGGCCCGAATGTTTCCTGCTCGTACACCGGCATGCCCTTTCCAACATCAGCCAGTACTGTTGGAAGGTAGAAAGCTCCGGCGCCGTCGACCTTCTTTCCGCCGCACAGCAGTCGAGCGCCTTTCTCGATCGATTCTTGAACCTGTGCGTCGAGTTCGTCAAGAAGATCCATGCGTGCCATCGGGCCGACCTGAGTGTCAGCGTGCATGGGATCTCCCAGTCTCAACGAATTCATAAGTTCGACATGCTGCTCCTCGAATTGTCTGACAAGTTGCTTCACAACGATGAATCTCTTGGCTGCAATACAGCTCTGTCCTTGATTGATCATTCTTGTAGTAACAGAAGTTGCGACACAAGTGGGCAGATCCGCGTCTTCGAGAACGATGTATGGATCTGATCCACCGAGTTCAAGCACAGTCTTCTTTAGCTCACGTCCCGCGGTTGACGCTACCTGGCCCCCGGCAAACTCACTGCCTGTAAGAGTCACAGCCTTAACATGCGGGTTCTTGATGACGGCTTCGACCTTCCCGGAGGAGATCAGTAGAGTACGAAAGATATCTTCCGGGAATCCCGCCTCGCGGAATATGCTCTCCAGCGCAAGGGCACAGCCGGGAACGTTCGACGCGTGCTTTAGAATCCCTGCGTTGCCCGCCATCAGTGCAGGAGCGGCAAAACGAATCACCTGCCAGAACGGAAAGTTCCATGGCATCACAGCAAGAACGACACCAAGCGGCTCGTAAGCCACGAAGCTCCTCGTAGCATCGGACTCGATTACCTCGTCTGCAAGAAACTTCTCGGCATTGTCCGCGTAATAGTCGCATACCCAGGCACATTTCTCGACTTCCGCTTTCGATTCTGTGATCGTCTTCCCCATCTCAAGCGTAATCGTCTCGGCGTATGTCGCGACGTTTCTCCGCAAAACCTCAGCTGCCTCGTGCATCAACCAGCTGCGTCGAGCAAACGTACTCTCCCTCCAGTTCCCGAATTCATCTTGTACTTTCTCGACAATCTGCGCAGCTTCCTCCTCGCTATGTTCTTTGTAGTCTTTGATCAACTTGCCGGTGGCGGGGTTTATTGCTTTCATCTTTTCCTCGCTTACATGCTATCCATGAAACTATCACATAGATTGCGGTTTAGCTTGTCGCTGAGTTCAAAGTTCACCGATGGCTCAATCGGAATTTCCACCAGGCAAAACGCGACAAGCTTGAGAAACCATTCACAAACTAAACCGACTATACCAGCAAAGTCAAGAATAATGTGGAGGAAAGGGTACGTTCTCGGGGCAGTCTGCGGCTCGGTTCAGCTCACGTGAGATGCGGTGGCTGGGTAAGACGCGAAGAGTTCTGCCTGAACTTCCCTGATTTAGTGGACAGATGGAGAAGATAGGACTTGCGTCCAAATGATCGCGGAACTATCTTGAGGCAATGAGTCTCATTAGCGCCAAAGATGTCAGCAAGACCTATCAGGCCGGAGAAGTCGAAGTCAGGGCCATCAAGGGACTGAATTTCGAGATCGAGCCTGCAAGTTTTGTGTCCTTTGTGGGCCCACCGGGAAGCGGTAAGACGACACTTCTCAACCTGATCGGCTGTCTCGACAGCCCTACATCAGGACACTTGACCGTTGCCGGTACCGAAGTGGCCTCCCTGAGCCGTTTGGAGGGGGCGATCTTCCGGGGGAAGAACATTGGCTTCGTCTTCCAGGATTTTAATCTCATCCCGGTCCTCACTGTCTTTGAAAACGTGGAGTATCCTCTGCTCATAGTCGCTGGCTACAGCGCAGTGGAGAGGCGCGAACGGGTCGAGACCCTCCTCGAAGCGGTGGGGATGACCGATCAGAGAAGAAAATTCCCCAACCAGATATCCGGTGGCCAGAAGCAGAGGGTAGCCGTAGCCAGAGCCCTGGTGGGTAGCCCGAAAGTGGTCCTCGCCGACGAGCCGACGGCCAATCTGGACCATGACACCGCCTTCATGGTGATCAACCTCATGAAGTCCATGAAGGCTGATAGAAAGACAGCCTTCATCT
>DAOVLC010000274.1 GCA_030631455.1 Candidatus Zixiibacteriota bacterium | reverse complement strand
TCGAATTCCGCCACCACGCTGGTACTGTTCCGCACTTTGCAGGGAGTCGGCAGCGCCATGCTTTTCGGTACCGGGATCGCGATCCTGACCTCAGTTTTTCCAGCCAACGAGAGGGGCAGGGTTCTCGGCATAACCGTGGCAGCAGTATACGCGGGATTGTCAACTGGGCCGTTTATCGGTGGTCTTCTGACCGAACACCTCGGATGGAGAAGTGTTTTCCTCTCAAATGTCCCCGCGGGGCTTCTGATAATCGTGGTTGTGTTTTGGAATCTCAAGGGAGAATGGGCTGAAGCGAAAGGCGAGCGGTTTGATCTCACCGGATCGATAGTATACGGCGCCTCGCTTGTGCCAATCATGTATGGGTTTTCGCGCCTGCCGGAACTTATCGGATTGTGCCTGCTGATCGTCGGGATTGTCGGGATTGCACTGTTTGTCAGATGGGAACTCAGGGTCGATCACCCGGTATTCAACATGAAGCTTCTCAAGGAGAACAGAGCATTCAGATTCTCGAGTATAGCAGCTCTGTTGAACTACGCCGCGACCTTCGCAGTCACATTCCTGTTGAGTCTTTACCTGCAATATATCAAGGGCTATGGCGCTGAAGCCGCAGGCATTATCCTGGTATCCAGACCGATTGTCATGGCAGTAACCTCACTGATTGCGGGGAGGATATCGGACAGGATTGAGCCAAGAGTGATTGCATCCACTGGCATGGCATTCGTGGTCGTCGGACTGATTATGCTTGTTTTCGTGAATCAAGCTACGACTGTCGGGTTCTTGATCGCGAGCCTGATCGTACTCGGCCTCGGATTCGGACTCTTCTCATCTCCGAACATGAATGCGATCATGAGCTCGGTCGAGCGGAAATTCTACGGAGTGGCATCCGGTACGGTCGGGACGATGCGCCTGCTCGGCCAAATGTTCTCGATGGGCATCGCAACGCTGATATTCGCAGTATATATCGGGAGGATTCAAATAACGCCGGAGACCCACGATCAGTTCCTGATGGCGGTCCGAGTGGCCTTTATCGTTTTCGCTGCGCTCTGCTTTGCCGGAATCTTCGCTTCATTGGCGCGTGGGAAAATTCGCTGAAAAACGATACAAACCTCTTGTCAACCTCCTCAACTTTGGCTTTATTCCCGGTCAGATATTGACACGGGGTTAGGCCCGATTGCATGGAAAAAGAAGGTTTAATATATCCGGAAACACCGAGGTAATGCCATGAGTAACGAGCTCAGGTTCAATATAGGTGACGAACGACTAAAGTTCACGGGCGTGAAGAAGGTTAACGAGTATTCGAATGAAGATATTACCGAATTCAATCAGAGACATCACTCTGTACTCTCCAGGTACTCCGTCCAACTCACCGAGAACACTGTCACCGCCGTCGACGGCGCTATCAACAATAAGTCGAACCTTGGCGCCCTGCGTAATCGCCAGCTTCGCGAGTCTGTCATTCTCTCCGCCGGACTGTCGGCTTTCTCTGTTGGCATGCACGGTTTCGACAGCCTGAAAAAAGTCCCTGCGAAGGAACGGACAAATGACAAGAAGAACGAACTGAAGCGCGCCAACGATCGTATTGCGGCTCAGGTGATGGCGGAGGTTCTTCAGACCACAACTGAATCGCTCCCTGTGGGCGAGGAAGTCGTAATCGAATCGACAATCACCGAAGGTGTTCGAGTAAAACCGGGCAAGGAAGCAGGAGGTAATCCGACTATCGCGGTCGGGGCGCTGTTCGGCAAGGATGAGCACCGGACTACATACGGGCTGACGATGCCGGAATCGGTCACCCTGCTTTCGATGGGCAACGATGTTATCGATGGGACCGGCAAGTCGATTGCCGGGCAACATTCGAGTATGACGTCTCTGTTTATCACGGAGTCGGGCATCAAGCGGCATCTCCCCGATATTTACGTGCAGCGGTGGATGTCGGGCGCATATTTCGAAGAGTTCGACCCCCGCGAAGCGACTATCACGGATGCTGCGGAGGTGATCGCCAACTCGTACGATATGTATGGCATCGATCGACTGTCCGCCTTTTTCCTCGACCGCCCCAGACACTATCCGGCAATGGACGCACTGAACGAAGTTGGCGTCGCAACACCATTCGACAAGGACGGAGACCTTTTCCCCGCCATACTGTTAGGTCTCGATAATCTGAAGTTCCCGAACGGCAGGGGGCTGAGTTCGATGATCGGTGAGATCGGCGGATCTGCCGAGTGGGCGGTTGGGGTGCTGCCGCTGATCTGGCGTGGCGGCCAGGCTATCGGCATGCTGACAAGTCAGTTGTCCCTGACCAGGAAGGATGCGACGCCTGAGCAGCTCTGGAAAGAGCGGTTCCATTACACGGAAGACGAGTTTATCCAGATTCAGGACGGCCGTTTTGAGCATAAGCCGTATTTCACCATCAAAGATATTGTGGAAGATCCATTCGCAGGCGGAATCGCCGCATTCGGGGCAATCTCCGACAATTACTTCTATTCCGACATGAAAGGTGTTTCCTGCGACCGTAAGAAGAAACAAGTGACGGTTCACGTCTTCATAGTGAATTCGCTCGGCATAATGGAACTCTGGTCTATGACCTTCAAGTGCCTCGATGGCATCGCAGCGACTATCAAGAAGATGGTGTCTCCGAAGGAAGCACTCGAACGCCTGAGCGGTGCGAAGCTCTTGGAGAAGATCGAATCTATGCTGGCCGATGAGGATACTCGCAGGCGATTCAGAATATTCTACAGCAACGAGTATTATCCCGCATTGATACCGGTGCGAGACAAAATGGTCCTGCTGCACAAGACAATCGACGCGTTGATCGAGAGAAAGGCGCTCAGCGAAATCGACAGGGAGATATCGAGCATTGTCGAGCAGGCGGCGCCCGACTGGTTCACATCATCTGATGATTGACGTTTACGGTCACGCGAAGTGGCAGATTATCTGAGAACTTAGCTGCTGATAGCATAAGGTTAGTTCAGTAGACTCTTGGAGGTGATAATGGGGAATTTCAGGATTCCGTATCCGCTTAATGAACCGGTATACGACTACGCTCCCGGTTCGCCAGAACGCAAGAAACTCGAAGCTGCGATCTCTGATCTGAAGTCAGAGGTTGTCGATATCCCGATGGTCATTAATGGTGAGGAGATCAGGGTCGGTGATCCGATCAGGATTGCGTCTCCGCATAATCACAGCCTGGAACTTGGCAAGTGCTATCAAGGTGGCGCAGAGCAGGTCGAGGCAGCCGTCAAAGCCGCGATGAACGCGAAGAAGATGTGGGCTGCGATGCCCGCATGGGAACGCGCATCGGTGTTTCTAAAGGCCGCCGATCTTCTCGCAGGGCCATACAGATACAAAATGAATGCGGCCACGATGCTCACCCATTCGAAGAACATTTTTCAGGCTGAGATCGACAGTGTCTGCGAACTGGTCGATTTCTTCCGGTTCAACGCCTATTATATGCAGACGATCTACGACCAGCAGCCGGGCAACGCTCCGATGCTGTGGAACAAGATAGACTATAGGCCGCTCGAAGGATTCGTGTTCGCGGTAACGCCATTCAATTTCGTCTCGATAGCAGGCAATCTGCCGTCGGCTCCAGCGATAATGGGTAATACTTCAGTCTGGAAACCTGCCTCCTCTGTTGCCTACACAGCATACATCATCATGGAAATCTTCAAAGAAGCAGGACTCCCTGACGGTGTAATCAACATGGTCACTGCCCGGGGTAAGGACATCGGCGAACTGGTCTTGAAGAACAGGGATCTTGGCGGAATTC
>DAOVLC010000133.1 GCA_030631455.1 Candidatus Zixiibacteriota bacterium | reverse complement strand
GTATTCGATACCTGACTCTGCTTTCCTGGGTGATGGGACTTCCGCTCCGCTATTCCGGAGTTTGTCAAGCATCGCCTGCATATCATCGGTTGCGACAGCGAGCGCGTATTTGCTGCCAAACTCTGTGGTGACAAGCGTGATTCGCTGTTTCGAATCGGAATCCTCGACTATGATCCCATCCTCGCTTTTTTCGATCTCCACCATCCCCAAAACCCCGGTCAGAAACTTCGCCGCAGTGTCAAGCGATTCGACCCGGATCATGGTATCGGTGAATTGACAACTCTTGTCGTCTGACATTGCTATGGATCTCCTGCTTATCGTATCGTTTCTGTATGAGCACGAAGCCTCACTATCCAGTGTCTCTTCCTGCTCAGCATGCAATCATCTATCTCAATCCTTCGACAGTCCGTACTCCTTGATCTTGAGCCTCAGTGTATTCCTGTGAATGCCGAGAAGCTCCGATGATCTCGCGATATTCCAGTCGGTGTAATCGAGAACTTTCCGTATATGCTTCTTCTCGACATTCTTCAGTTCCGGCACATCTGAGTCGATCAGGAACTTCTCCGACTCCGGTCTCCTGTCCGCGGGCGTTATTGCGCTGAAGTCGCCCGCGTCGAGAACGTCGCCCCTGCTGAGGACACACGCGCGCTCGATCACGTTGATAAGTTCTCGGACATTCCCCGGCCAGTCGTACGACATCAGCAAGTCCTTGGCTTCAGGTGTCAGTCCGCTGATGTTCTTGTTCAGCTTCTCGTTGTTCCTCTGAAGGAAATTTCCGACCAGCAGAATGATATCTTCTCTTCGATCTCTGAGCGGGGGCATGTTGATGTTTATCACGTTGAGCCGATAGAATAAATCTTCACGGAATGCTCCATCTGCGATTTTCTCCTGAAGATCGCGGTTTGTGGCGGCCACCACGCGCACGTCGACTTTCATCGGTTCTGATGATCCTACTCGCTCGAATTCCATCGTTTCGAGTACGCGCAGCAGTTTCACCTGAATCTCAGGTGATATATCGCCTATTTCATCGAGAAACAGCGTGCCACCATCGGCGAGCTCAAACCGTCCGATCTTGGACATAGTCGCCCCTGTGAATGCCCCTTTGACATGGCCGAAAAGTTCCGATTCGAGAAGCGTCTCCGTGAGCGCTGCGCACGCTACCGCAACGAACCGTTTCGATTTGCGATTCGATAGATCGTGTAGCGCATGAGCGGCAAGCTCTTTGCCCGTTCCCGATTCGCCTGTGACCAGCACAACGGCATCGGACTGAGCCACGCGAGTGATTGTCGATATGACTTCCTGCATCGGGCGGCTATCGCCGAGAATCCTCTCGTTCTTACTGATACGTTCGAGCTCTGTCTGGAGATAGAGATTTTCTCTGAGCAGATGATGCTTCTCCCCCGCTCCCTCTATCAGTGCAAGAAGCTCATTGAGATCGATAGGTTTGGAGATATAATGGTATGCGCCCGACTGCATCGCCTCGACCGCTGTCTCGACCGTGCCGTACGCGGTCATCATGATCGGCTGAATCTGAGGATCGAGACTTTTGAGTTTCTTCATCAGCGAAAGACCATCCTCGCCCGGCATTTTCATATCGAGAAGCGCAATCTCGAACCCGCCCTTCTCATAGAGCTTCAGAGCCTCATCGGCTGATCCGGCTGTCCGGCACTTGTATCCCTTCTTGGAGAGGAAACCGGAGAGCATCGTTCGCTGCTTCTCCTCATCATCGACAATGAGCAATCTCAGTTTTTGCACACGGCAAGAATAGATGAGTCCACTGTGCAAATCAAGATAAAACTGTTTCGCATGTAATGAGTCTATTCTCCATCGGTGCCGCACCCAACGGGTGCGAGTTGATCAGGCTTCCTTCAGTTCTCGCATCTTGCGCAGCTTTCTGAAGAGGCGGACATACTCGTTTAGCATCTCCTCCTCAGCCTTGGAGATTCCCTCCATTACCGGCAGCCCGACTTTGAACAGCGCTCTGACCATGTCCGCCATTGTTCGATCATAGCGCTCCGCAAGATCCACGATTCGCTTCTTCAATTCGTACGACACGAAGATGTTTAGGCAGTGGTCGCCACGCAGTTTCTTGAGCTCGTCACTCATGGTATTCTCCTGAGTTTGTGTGATACTTGATATGACGGATGAGAATCTGAGGCGTCGAAATCCTGAGGCCGAATCTGCTTCTCAGTTGTCGATAAATCGGCCTGTATGTCTCATCAGGTTTCTTTGCGATTAACAGCCTATCGATCTCTCGCCTGTCGGGATGATTGCAGATGATGCAGTCGGAGTTATTCGGCTCGATGATCCCGAATCGGACAGCGACATATTCTGAGAGTATCCGTTTCAGCTTTCTCAGGACTCTCCTGTTGATGCCATCGAGATTGTGCAGTCTCTTGCCGAGCAGTTCCGACAGCTCCTTGAGAGAGCGCCCCTCGAACCAGTACATCTGCACGAACTCCCGTTCGACAGGTGACAGCTTATCGACTGCGTCCCGCACCCTGCCGATAATCTCCTTCTGCACATCTGATTTCTCATGCGGCCCGAACACCCCTTTGCGAGCGACTTCATAGATCCAGTCAAGATAAACAAGTTTCCCCGGCATTTTATTCCTCCTTTGCAGCAGGAAGTATAGTGATGTATTGTGCGGTAATCTATCGAGTCACTATTACCTTCGCACTTGCTGGCTGCCGAGAATGCCTGTTAATGTCACAAACTGTATCACATGATCTGCGGAAGTTGCTACGCGGTTCCGCTTTACCATTTGCGTTATTCTGGGAAAAGAGTATACTTGAATTGAGTCGATAACGCCTTTAGATGGAAACCGCAGGGGCACAGCCCCTGCGAGCACATGAAACAGAGAAGGAGACTGGCGCAGAGATGAATACTATTAGTAGGTCAGGTTCCGAGGCCCGCGAGGCGGGAGGAGAAACCTGACATGAGCATCTCGGTGCTGGCACGTCAGGTTTCTTGCTCACTTCGTGAGCTGCGGAACCTGACCTACAATTCTGTGATTACTATCCTGTTATGCTCGATACTCATCGTCGGTTGCGGAGATGACGGAGTTCGTCCTCCGGATGATTGCCCAACGGGTGCCTGTTGGAAGCTCCGGGATTCCGGTACAGATTATTTCCTCTGGGGAGTGGATCGCTCGGACAATCTTTTTGTCGCTGTCGGGTTTGACGGTGCGATGGTGTCTTCCACCGATGGAATCGACTGGGCTCCGCTATCGTCCGGCATCAAGACTACTCTCTTTGACATACTCTGGTCGGGCGATCAGTTCGTGGCAGTCGGCGACCATGCAATCCTGCGTTCCCCGGATGGACTCTCGTGGACTATTGTTACGGAAATTGACGCCCCGGGTCCCTTCCTGCTGGAGGGTGTCGCTTCCTCAGGGTCAACATACGTAGCCGTCGATTCCCCCTCCGGTCAGATATTCACTTCATATGATTACGGCGTGTCCTGGGAGCAGAGCGTCGATGGAGATAATAACAGAGCCCTTTGGGAGATCACATGCTCGGGTTCAGTGTTCGTTGCAGTCGGAGCCGTGTCGTATCTTGATCCCCCCCGGGACGTGTGTCTGGTGGCGGTGTCAGTCGATGGGTCCGAATGGTCTTTCGACACTCTCGATGTTACTGGCGAGCTTTTTGACGTAACCTGGACAGGATCGCAGTTGGTAGCTGTTGGCGGCCTGACCTTACCTGTGGCGGGCACGGCAATCGTGACCTCGCCTGATGGTCTGACCTGGACGCAGAGACCTGTTGGTACTATCGATCCGCTGTTTGCCGTCTGGTCAGTTGACGGTACGATAATAGCTGTCGGCTTTGACGGGACAATATTGACATCCGAAGACGGAATCGAATGGATCGAAAGAAACTCCGGAGTTTCCAATGCTCTCTACGGAATAACTTCGTCTGATGAGAGAATAGTTGTCGTTGGGACAAATGGCACGATTCTGAGTTCGCCGTAGACGCTTCAGAAAACCTTCACCGGCACGCCCGATATCCCTTGTGCTTTCGCTGCAATGCCTTCTAGAACATCTCTCCCGACAGGTCGAATGCCCGCGCTGGCTACCGGCCGGTCAATAGAATAGATATGGACTTCCTGCGGTTTGATCTCCTTCAGTATCCCTGCCCACTGTTCGACATTCTGATTTTCGATATTGCTCGGATCGCCCTCGAAGAAAATCGCCTGCATCATCAGGTTGGGATGATCGAACCGTATCAGCTCCTCGACAATTCGGTCGAAACTAACCTCAGGGTGAGCGCGGTTGATTCGCCTGAACAACTGCTCAGAACCCGCATCGAGTTTCATGAACGGGCTGTCAAGACGCATGAGGGCGCTACGCACGTCCGATTCAACAATGCCGGTCGAGTTTGTGAGAATAGCTGTGCGAGCGTCTATCTTAAGATCGTCCCGCACTCTGATTGCGATATCGACCATCTCAGCGAATCGAGGATGAAGTGTGGCTTCACCATTGCCGGAGAATGTGATGTAGTTGACATCGGAGTGAAGCTTCAGCGCGGCGCGTAGTACTCCATCCATCTCAGTCGTGGTCGGCAGATCGTTGTTCTCTTCGGCACGCGATGAGAGACCACGGGCGGGTTCATGACCATACTGGCAGTAGACGCAATCGAATGTGCAGAGCTTGTAATCGCACGGAAGCAAGTTGATTCCGAGCGACGGGCCGAGTCGCCGCGAGTTCACCGGTCCATAAATGATGCCACTCTGAAGCGGCAGATAGCTTTGGTCCGAATCCATAGGCGCAACCTTCTCGATATTAGGTCGTACGGTAAGTATATTAGTTGACCGACAAGTAAGTTTCAACTAAATTCGTGCAGAACAAAGACAGCAACAATCCGGTAAATGGAGGTCGTTGATATGTCCGATAAGAAAATGGAAGAGGATCGTCGGGGCATGCTCATTGGTGGACTGATAACGCTCGGCGTCGGTCTCATCTTCCTTCTGAGCAATCTGGATATTCTGCCAAATATCGGCGAGATGTGGCCCATGATTCCGATCATTGTCGGGGTTTCCCTGATAATCGGGGCGTTCTATAAGGGCAAGAAATCTGACAAATCTGAACAATCACCAGACTGATCGGCCACTGGTCGAGCGTGAGCCATTTCATCTGAGGCGACTCAGCAGTGTTATCCTGCTGCTATTACTCGTGGTCTGGCCAATCGGTTCGGCTCTGATGCTCTCGGGTGATCTCGATGAATTGCCCGAGCTTCTGGTCGACCCGACACTTCAAGTATACCTGCCGACTATCATTCTGCAACTTCTGATTCTTTTCGTTGTGCTGCTTGTAGCAACACTTGAAGGCGGCGGGGCTAACTC
>DAOVLC010000156.1 GCA_030631455.1 Candidatus Zixiibacteriota bacterium | reverse complement strand
TTCATCGCAGGTCGTACAGCTCCGCCCGGCAAGCGCATGGGACATGCGGGTGCGATAATCTCCGGCGGAACGGGGACCGCTGAGGAAAAAGTCAAAGCGCTCAATGCGTCTGGCATACCGGTGGCAGAAACCCCGGCTCATATAGCTGTCCTGACGATGGATGTACTCCTGAAGGCAGGGGAAGCGAAGAAGAAAACTCAGGCGACAAAGAAGGCCGCCGCCAAGAAGAAAACCGCTCCGAAGAAGAAAGCAGCTAAGAAAAAAGCGACCGTGAAGAAGACTACTAAGAAGACAACAAAGAAGAAAGTTGCCCCAAAGAAGAAGAAAGCAACAAAGAAAAAAGTCGTGACCAGAAAGAAGGTGGCTACCGGGAAAAAGGTCGCTAAGAAGAAGGTTACCAAGAAAAAAGCGGCAACTAAGAAGAAGGCTGCGAAGAAAAAGGTGACTAAGAAGAAGTCGACGAAAAAGGCGGCGACTAAGAAGAAAACAACAGAAAAACGAACTACACCAAAGAAGAAGACCGCGAAATCCCGCAGGGGTAAAGGGAAGCGAAGATAGGTCGCGGGGAGCAATTATATGGCAGACAATTCTCAGAAAACAGACGAACCGTCTCTGGATAAAGAGAAGACCAAGGATGATTCAGACAAAGAGAGCAAGGGTGTCTCTCAGGCACCGTTGACGATCTTTTATCACTGGTGCAAGTCCTGTAACATCTGCATAGCATTTTGCCCGCAGAAGGTCTTTGAGCCGGATCGTGACGGAAAACCGATAATCGCTCATCCAGACAGTTGTACTCAGTGCGCGTTTTGCTGGCTGCACTGTCCGGACCTGGCAATAGTCTCAAACGAGAAGTAGAGGAGCAGCGAATGAAAAGAGTCGTGAAACTGCTGCAAGGGAATGAGGCTTGCGTCGAAGGCGCCCTTATGGCAGGAGTTCGCTTTTTCGGCGGCTACCCGATCACCCCCTCTACGGAAATCGCCGAGGGGATGGCGCGCAGATTGCCGACAATTGGAGGTCGATTCATCCAGATGGAAGATGAGATCGGCTCGATTGCGTCTATCATCGGCGCCTCCTGTGCGGGAGTCAAATCAATGACGGCGACCTCGGGACCAGGCTTCTCACTCATGCAGGAAAACATAGGCTACGCGTATATCACCGAGACTCCCACTGTTATAGTCAATGTACAAAGAGGCGGACCATCTACCGGACTTCCGACCAAGGTATCGCAATCAGACACTATGCAGGCAGGCCATGGCACGCATGGTGATTACTATGCGATCGCACTGGTACCATCGAGTGTTCAAGAGGTACTTCATTTTACCATCAAGGCCGTCAACCTGTCGGAAAGGTTTCGGACTCCTGTGATCCTTTTGCTGGATGAGGTGATGGCACACATGCGTGAGAAGGTCGACATTCCGAATCCTGACGAGATCGAGATAGTCGAGCGAAAGCGCCCGACCGTGCCGCCCGACTGGTACAAGCACTTTGCGCTTACCGCAACGGGTGTTTCGGCGATGGCCAGTTTCGGCGACGGTTACAGATACAATATCACCGGCCTGATTCATGATGAACTCGGTTTCCCGACCGCCGAACCGTCGGAGATAGTTGCTATGCTCGACAAACTCAAGCAGAAAATCGTTAAGCATGCCGAGTCGATCTGTGAGTTCGAGACAAACGGGATGGAGGACGATCCCAAGGTCGCGATACTCTCGTACGGCATTGTCGCGCGCGCTGCCAAGCAGGCAGTTATTATTGCGCGAGAGCACCGGCTGAAGGTCGGTGCGATACGACCGACCGCGATCTGGCCGCTTGCGACCGACAGTCTAAGAAAACGTCTCAAGAACGTCAGGCAATTGATCGTAGCCGAATTGAATCAAGGGCAACTCATCAACCTTATGAAACAGCATATCGACCAGCGCCACACCGAGATAATACCGCTTCAGAGATACGACGGCGAGATCATCTCGCCCGGCCAGATATTCAATAAGATTAAGGAGATAAAGCATCATGGCTCAGAAATCTGATATGGCTCAGAAGTCTGATGTAGTTCACCACTACCTCCGGCCAAAAAAGAAGTTCCCTCATGTCTGGTGCTCGGGCTGCGGTCTCGGCGTGATTCTCGGATCACTGATCCGCTCGATAGATTCTTTGCAGATGTCCAAAAACGACATCGTTGTCTGCTCCGGCATTGGCTGCTCGTCACGCCTTCCGGTTTACATCGACTTCAATACGCTGCATACTACACACGGGCGGGCCATTGCATTTGCCACTGGTATCAAAGTCGCGAAGCCGAAGCTGAAGGTGATTGTCGTCACCGGCGATGGCGACTGCCTTGCGATTGGTGGTAATCACTTTATCCATGCTTGTCGAAGGAACATCGATATCACTGTAATCCTGGCTAACAACTGGATATATGGTATGACAGGCGGTCAGTTTTCTCCGACCACCCCGACTGGCAGCAGAGGCACGACCGCTCCGTACGGCAATCTCGAACAGCCCTTCGATCCGACGAGTTTGGCTATTGCAGCGGGAGCGGCTTATGTTGCACGGTCCACAGTTTACCACGTTAACCAGTTGGACAAAATGATCAAGGGCGGACTCGAGAAGAAGGGTTTCTCTCTTGTTGAGATCATATCCAACTGCCACACATACTATGGTCGGCTGAATCGCGAAGGTGATCCGGTCAAGATGCTCCAGTGGCAGAAAAAACATGCGATGCCGATTGAGGCAGCAAGGAAACTGCCACCTGAGAAACTCGAAGACAAATTCATTACCGGTGTCCTTCACGATGTGGACAAAGAGGAGTATTGTCATCGGTACGACAGGCTGATCCGTGAACTTGCTAACGCGTCGAGAGAGAGGTCCTAAGATGACACAAAAAGCGAAACAACCGGGCGCCCCTGACAGGTTCGAAGTCCGTCTCTCAGGTGCGGGAGGACAGGGACTGATCCTGGCCGGTGTAATCCTGGCGGAAGCCATCGGCACGATCGACGGTAAGAATGCTGTGCAGTCGCAGTCATACGGTCCGGAGGCCAGGGGCGGAGCATCGAGAGCGGATGTTGTCATCTCCAAGGAAGAGATCTTCTATCCTAAGACAATGAAGCTCGATCTGCTACTCGCGCTGACACAGGAAGCTTGTGACAAGTACTACCCCGATCTGAAAGATGACGGCACTCTGATTATCGATTCAGGCATGGTATCGGAGCCGCCGACACCCCACTGTTATGGCTTCCCGTTCGTGCAGCTTGCCAAGAGCGAAATCGGTATTGCGATGGTCGCGAATGTGATATCGCTCGGAGCTATTTGCGAATTGACCGGGATCGTCTCCAAACACGCTCTCACTGAAGTTGTGAAAATGCGAGCCCCGAGAGGTACTGAAGAGAAGAACATGAAGGCTTTGGAGGTCGGTTTTAAGATAGCCAAGGAGGCAAAGAATCAGCGTTGAGAGCTGCTGACGAGCCTCCTCTAAAGGGGAAAGGAAATCCACAGATGGAAAGGACACTATTGATCGTAAAGCCCGATGCCGCTGAGCGAAATCTGATCGGCCAGATACTACAGAGGGTCGAACTCGCTCGCTTCAGGATTGTGGAGATGAGGCTCGTACGGCTGAGTTCTGAGAGAGCTCGTAAGTTCTACGCAGTCCACGAGGGTAAACCGTTCCTCGATGGTCTCATTGAATTCATGTCATCTGGTCCGGCAATTGCGGTTGTGCTTGAGAAGGAGAACGCGATATCAGACCTGCGGGCTTTGGTTGGCACAACAGACCCGGCGAAAGCACCCTGTGGGACTATCCGCCATGATTTCGGGCACGATGTCCAACGTAACTCGGTGCATGCATCTGATGCAGTGGAGACTGCTGCGACGGAGATCGAGTTTTTCTTTCCGGGAACACAGGATGAGTCTGGATCGAGGTAGGTTTGTTTAATGACTGCGCGCATTCCATACGGTGAGGCAAGCATTGATGTCACTGTGCCCGATCGAAACTTTGGAGGTATCGTCGAGTTGAGCGACCAGACTTACATGAACGACGTGTGCCTGCACATCCGGCAGGCTCTCGCCAAAGATGCCTTCGAGCGATTCATCGGCGATGCATCCCGAGTGCTGGTGGTTGCAAACGATTCGTACCGCTCGACACCATCGAGTCTGGCATTCGACACCCTGCAACCATACCTAAAGCACATTCCGGATCTGCGAGTCGTGATCGCGACGGGATTGCACAGGAAGCCGACTGATGAAGAGATCGAACGCATACTCGGCGAAGATTTCGCCAAATCTCATTCGAAAATCGTCCATTCCGATGCATACGACAGATCTCAGTTCGACACGTTCGGTGAGTGGAAAAACGGGTCGAAAATCTTGATTCACAAGTTGGTGACGTGGGCTGAGGAGATCATCGTTATCGGATCAGTTGAGCCTCATTATTTCGCGGGATTTACAGGCGGGCCGAAGTCGTTCTTGCCGGGTCTTTCGCATTATTCTACCATCGAGGCAAACCATGCTCTGGCCGTCGATACGGAGTGTCAGCCGGCGAAGCTCGATAGAAATCCCGTAGCCGAGTCGATACGAGAGGCAGTTAGCAAGATCGATTGCGGCAAGGTATACTCGATTCAGTTCGTGAATGACTCGCGGCAGAATGTGATCGGTGTTTTTACCGGCGATCTGTGGAATAGCTTCGACATGGCGGTTCAATGTGCGCGGGGTGTATACGTGCTGCCTGTTCGCGAGAAATACGATATCGTCGTTGCAGTGAATTATCATCCCCTTGACCGGAACCTCTACCAACTCCAGAAGTCGTTCGAGAACTCACGTTCGATCGTGAAAGATGGTGGATCGATAATTGTCGTGTCAGCCTGCAGAGAAGGTGTTGGCAACGACGAGTTCCTCGCAATTGCCGACAAGTATCCTGAACCGGAAGATATTCTGTCGGCAAAGCAGACCACTTACAGCCTGGGATACCACAAGTTGTACCGTACCGCACTTCACACGAGGAAGATCAACATCCTCGTGAAGTCCGAACTGGACGACCCGATTGTTCGACGGGTGTATC
>DAOVLC010000388.1 GCA_030631455.1 Candidatus Zixiibacteriota bacterium | reverse complement strand
CCCAAGGATGACGTTACATCGGTTATCCTCAAAACAGAATAAGCCCCAACGCGCCGTCTCCGAGACTTATTACCTCACATCCTGGCCTTGACTCTGTCACAAAGAGACTAAACTGATCTCGCGAGTGCTGCAGAATCGCCGCAATTCACCAGATTCGGCATATTATCGCCTCAAATAGAGAATAAAACCATTCCACAGCTGTATATTCAGCAGGGATGACTCGAAATCGTCTTGGAGAACGGAGGTATGTGATGATTGCGTTCGAGAGAAAAGAAGGTATGATGCCGATCTGCCCACATTGCAAGAAAGATATCGCCAAAGTGTGGTTTGATGAGCTCAAGGGCGATCTCGGAAAACGCTGTGTTTACTTCTGTCCTGAGTGCAGATGTTGCCTTGGAATTTCACAGCGGAAGGGCCTGACTATGGGCTTGTGATGTTGCCCGGCAACATTCTCTTAACAATTCCGACCGGCAAGCGTTATATTATTGGGAGCCATGGGGGGATGTGGGTCCCGGAGAGCTTCCTTAGGTCGGCATAGTGACGAGGGCAGTTGCCCATTGGTGAAGAATATGAAGAATCTGATACTGAGCTTGGCCGTAACATTGATGTTGCTCCCGGCCACCTATGCCGGTGATGCGGGCGCCAATGACGCTGTTGCAGTATCGAGTCCATCCGTGAATCCGGGAGTCGATTGGTCAGTTCGAGAATCTAATACGACCGGGTGGCTGCAGAGCGCCGCGTGGTCGGGTAACCGATTCGTGGCGGTTGGCGTATACGGCAGCATACTCTCTTCACCGGATGGTGTAACATGGGATTCGGTTTCGCCGGGAATTCCGCTTGACTTGTACGACGTAATCTGGTCGGGTGGGCAGTTTGTCGCAGTTGGTCGCGATGCCGCCTACCCTCATTACTGCATTATCAGATCGCCCGATGGGATCTCATGGTTTCTGACAACATGCATCTCCAATATGACCGAAGGTTTGTACAGTATCGCATATTCTGGCACGAAGTATATCGCTGTCGGCTACGGCGGGCAGGTATTCAGCTCTAATGATGGCGACCTGTGGGAGCGACAAGTCGATCCTGACTCTATGGCAGGGAAGTCATTGTACGGGATCACGTGGTCCGGCTCAAGATTCGTGGCAGTCGGCGAGGTCTGGGATCCGGCAACCTCTAGCTGGAATGCCCTGGTTGCGACCTCGTCCGACGGCTACAATTGGTCGTATAGTGACCTCGGCAAACTCGGGCTGCTGTTCGATGTGACATGGACCGGAGACCAATTCGTCGCAGTCGGTTACACTGGCATCTGGGGCATTAGCTCCGGATTGATCGCCACATCCAGCGACGGCGAAGAATGGACAATGAACATGTATGAAGCTGTGGGCTACTTGCGAGCAGTGTCTTCTGTCGGTAACACGGTGATGGCGGTCGGCGACGACGGCACGATACTGACGTCTGGAGACGGGAATGACTGGAAGCCGAGAGAATCCGGCACCGACATGACACTGACGGGAATCGCTTCATCGAAGGATCGCGTAGTCGTGGTTGGAACTGCTGGCACTATTCTCGGATCATCCTTAGGAACATCGCACGATCAGTTCATTCATCCAATCTCATCTTCTTCAACATCACATTGAACCGCTCATCCGAGCGCATGCTGTCGAAGATAGGCAGAACTCTAAGCCAGACCAACCAGTGGCTGCGTTGCAGACGGCTGCTCGTCTCCTGCAACCATAAACTGGCTTGACATCAAGACCGTTTTAACTAACTTTGGATAAGACCATGAAATATCCGAGTACCACATAGCATCTCAAATGGAGAATCGACAAAGGAGGAAATGAGTGCGAAGGTTAGCTCTAACCCTGATTCTTATGTTATCGTTGCCAATCTTCTCACACGGGCAGGAGTTCATCGAAGATCGCCCGATTCCGAAGCAAAACTCATTCGGTGTCGGCCTCGGGATACCGTACGGTGGGCTCGGAGTGAACGTAAACATCAACCTTGTATCGAATCTCTATTTCACCGCAGGTATGGGCACGACGGTTTTCGCTGGCGTCGGATATTGCGCCGGAGCCAGATTCTTCTTTACTCCGGCACATCAATCGTTCAGGCCGAGAGCTTCGGCGTTTTTCGGGACAACCACAATTGTGGAAAAGAAATACCCGGATGGAAAGACCGATGACGAAAGTTACCCGGGCTTAGTGCTCGGTATTGGAAGCCAATGGATGTGGGGAAAGACGAAGTCGAACGGACTTGATTTTGACATCTTGTATATAGCGTACAATGACTACGAAGCTGAAGATTTGCGCGCAGATGGTTTCATTCCTGTGGATAAATCGAGCGATTTCAAAATCTCCATAGGTTACCGTCGAGCTTTCTGATTTCAATCGCCCGATATGGAAGTCCCGAACAACCGATAATTGCCATTTGAACTGTCTGTCATGAATATCAACTACCTGTCATGGTTCAAGGATCTCGAAGTCAGGCTTCAGGATGTTCCGGAAGCTCATTTCCTGATGTCAAGTTCCGTATGCGAGCCTACCGATATTCTGAAGAAACACCTCGATCAGTTCCCGCATAAGAACCTGTCGGCTGTTCTGTCCGTGTCAAACGCATGGGGTTACCCGGCTCTCGAGGAGAATATCGCTAAAAGGTACGGCGTTCTATCACAGAATGTGGCTGCTACGAACGGCGTTTCGAATGCGATTTATCTCCTCTGCCGCCTTCTTCTTTCCGGCGATGACCATGTAGTGATCGAATCGCCGGTCTATGAGCCGCTGGTGGCATCGCCTGATTTCATCGGCTGTGGTATCAGCT
>DAOVLC010000223.1 GCA_030631455.1 Candidatus Zixiibacteriota bacterium | reverse complement strand
AGTTCAATTGCGCTGTCACCCTGACTATGGACTTCTCCCTGCCGACAGTCTGTTCGAGCAGAGACTGCGCCTTGCCTTCGAGGTAACGTTCGACATTCTTCCGAAGGTCAAGCTGTGTACTCGAGAGCGATGCGAGCGGATCGGAATTCGTATTCGACGTCAGTAGATTACCATGGTAGTCGATGATAGAAATGTTCTCGGGAGAGAGCCCCTCCACCGATGCTGACACCAGATGTGTGACTCCTCGAATCTGACGCGGTGTCAGCGTGCCGCCTGATTCGAGCTTCACGAGCACTGATGCGGTCGGCGGTTTCTTGTCTTCCTTGAATAGATGATCTTCGGGTATTACGACGTGCACCCTGGCAGCTTTCACATTGTCGAGTTCCATGATCGACCGGGCAAGCTCACCTTCAAGCGCTCTACGGAAGTTGATCTTCTGCAGAAACTCCGTCATACCCAGGTTAGTCTTGTCGAAGATCGAATAGCCGACTGTGCCTGACTTCGGCAGTCCGATCCCAGCAAGGCGTATCCGAGCCTTGTAGACATCACCTGTCGGAACCTGCACAGTGTTACCGCCATCTGTCAACTTGTGACTTACATTCATCTGCTCAAGCTCATCGATCACTCCGGAGACCGACTTGCTGTCCAGATCGGAGTAGAGCGTCACATACGTGACACTCTGGAAGACGCCGAACAGAATCAGGCCTGCGATCAGCATAGTCGCCACAAGAGACACCGCCAGAATCATCTGGGATGCCGACAGATTTCTTATGATGGTATTGATGTGCGTATAGAATTGTCTCAGAATATCCATATTCTTAAGCTACCTATGCTGGGGTTCTGATTATCTCCTTGTAGGATTCGAGAAGCTTGTTTCGAATCTCCATGAGAAGCTCAAAGGCGACCGATGCCTCCTCTGCTGCGAGCATCACCTGATGAACGTCTGTGACCTCTCCCGTGAGAAACTTATTCTCAATATCGCCGGAGTTGTGCTGTAGGGCATTTACGTCCTGTACGAATGATTTGAGCATCTGTCCAAATGACTCGCCACCTTCCTCCTGGATTTTGTTAGTTTTCCCGAGGGACGGAAGATCTACTATCTGGGACGGTATGTTTACCTGGATAGGGTTCATGCTTTCAGGTCCAGATAAGTGCCTCGGGTCTTGTCCCCGAACCCACCGTCGGACCGGGTTGACGGGTGTTTTGCCACAGCGAACCTCTCAACGAGAAAGTTCTTCTCGGCTTTAGACAGGTAATTGATGAATTCAGAGCCTTCGATCTCGACGGCCTTTCGCTTACCCGTTGCCTGAACCGATGCGCGGTCGACGCGCTGCTGTTCGAGAGCTGCGGGTCGTAACTGTGCCGCCATGCTGCGATATGCCTGAATGTGACTCGGGTTTACCCTCACGACTTCACTCCTATATGTCCATTGCGTCTGAAATCATTTCCTTTGTTGCGCTGACCGCCGTCACATTCGCCTCGAATGCGCGTGAGGCGACCATCATGTTGACCATCTCGGTCACGAGATTGATGTCCGGCATAGCCACATAGCCATCTCCATCCGCATCGGGATGGGAAGGATCATAGATCACCTTGAACTTCGATCCCGGGCTTGCATAAACTCTCGCCCTGGCATCCGACACGTTTAATTCGCTGGTACGGAACTTCCTTGTCGATGCCCGGTGATTGGCGTGCGTGCTTGCCAGCCTGACGCGAGCATTCTTGAATTCTCCTGAGAAGTTGACCGGTCGATTCTCAGCACTGACGACGACTTCTTTGCGACGATAGGGTCCGCCGTCTTGTGTTCTGGTTGTCTCTGCATTTGCAATGTTCTCCGCAGTGGCGTTCAGCTTCATCCGTTGAACAGCCATGCCCGACCCCGATATCCGTAGCGCAGAAAAAAGTTCACTCATATTATTGCTTCCCTGTCAGAGCTAAAGCGCTCGTCCTCTGATGGCAGATTTAAGTGCTTTGAATTTCTTGCCGGCGAGCTTGGCAACAAGCTGGTAAACGATTTGGTTCTGCGCCAGGTCTGCCATCTCGCGGTCAATATCTACAGTATTGATTCCGGTGCTGCTCTCGCTCTCCGCTACGTTCTCCACCTTGGGAGGTGAATTCTTCGACGACTTCAGCGGGATGTGACGCGGATGTGTGACAGTCGTGCGCAATCCATCCGGACGCAGTGCTTTCTTCAACTCGGAATCGAAATCAATTGTTTTCGCGGTATATCCAGGCGTCGTTACGTTCGCTACGTTCGAAGCAATGAGCTTGTGTCTGAACGAAGACAGATCGAGCATCCGCCTCAGAGTTGGGATGGATGTCTTGTCTATGATTGCCTGGTGTATGATATTACTCATGCTATAACTCCGGCTTTCTTATCTGCAATTACTGTGCCAATACACGGACACACACAACCGCCCGCTAACACTGTGCACAACAAGGAGATGGGTGCGCCCTGACATGGGCACCCCCCTGAGATCGCGCGTTCTGCCGGGAAGTTTTTTCCGCTCGTTCAGGAAATATTTCCAATGAAAAAGGCGGCTAATACGCCGCCTTCAAAGTCTATTTAAGAATAACCCGGTTAGGTTACTCAGGTGCTTTCTTGTCGGATTCTGGTTCCTCGTCCTGCTCCTCGGCAGGCTTCTCATCGGATGCTTCTGGTGAAGTCTCTTCAACAGCAACCGTTTTCTCGTCATCGACCACTGTCGTCTCTGTCTCTTCCTCTTCTACGGCAGGTGGAGTCGGTTCCGGCTTGGCGGCCTTCTTCTCAGTCTTTGCTTTTGGCTTCGGCGCGAACTTCCTCCATCCCTTCTTGTCTTGCTTGGTCTTCTCATCCTGCTCTTGCCCGGCTCGAATAAGTTCGACCATGACCACCGGGGCGGCGTCTCCCCTGCGGACACCGATCCTCATGATGCGTGAGTAGCCCGATGTGCGGTTGAGCATCTCAGGAGCAATCTCGTCAAAGAGTTTCTTGACGAGATCTCTGCTCTTGATGGTCTTGGCCACGAGTCTTCTGGCATGAACAGTGTTGAGCTTGGCCGTTGTAATGAGCTTGTCGATCAGCGGCTTGAGCGCCTTTGCCTTCGCTTCAGTCGTCTTGATCTTACCGTGCGTAATCAGTGCCGAGGCGAGATTAGACATCAGTGCATGACGGTGCGCTTTCGGTCGTTCCAGTTTGTGTATTTTCTTGCCGTGACGCATGATCGGCTATTCCTTGCTTTTTGGTTCCAGATACTTCTCGACATCCATACCAAATGAAAGCCCGAGTTCTTCCAGAATGTTGTTCAGCTCCGTGAGAGACTTTCGTCCGAAATTGCGGTACTTCAGCATATCCGATTCAGATTTCCTGACCAGCTCCGCGAGAATCTGGATATTCGCAGCCCTCAGGCAATTCGAAGATCGCACTGAAAGCTCGAGTTCATCGACTCGCGTCAGGAGGAGTTGCCTGATTCGCACTGTCTCCTCATCCTCGACCTCTTCCTCTTCAAGCTCGATCTCTTCCTCGGTATGGATGAACAACTGCAGATGATCCTTCAGGAGTTTGGCGGCATAACCTAACGCATCCAGTGGCTCGACAATGCCATTGGTGGTGACTTCGAGAGTCAGCTGATCGTAATCGGTTCTCTGTCCTACCCTTGTGTTTTCCACCGTATAATTGACTTTGGTTACAGGTGAGAAGAGCGAGTCGACGAATATCGTGCCGACTGGAACATCAGGACGCTTGTTCTGTTCCGAGAGTACATAGCTGCGGCCGGTATCAACATCCATCTCGATCTTCACTTTCACATCATCGGTCAACTCGATGATGTGCTGCTCAGGATTCGTAATTTCGACCTCAGCAGGGCACTGGATGTCCTTGGCAGAGTATCTCCCCTTGCCATCGCATTCCAGAGTGATCGTTTGCATTTCGTCGGCCATAACCTTCACCCAGAGCTTCTTGATATTCAACACGATATCAGTGACATCTTCGTAGACACCGGGAATAGTCGAGAATTCGTGAGGAACCCCCTCGATGCGCAACGACACCACCGCGGACCCTTGAAGCGAAGACAGTAAAACACGCCTCAAGGCGTTACCGATTGTGTTACCGAAGCCACGCTCAAGCGGCTCCATGACGAACCTACCGAAGAATCTCGGATCCTCAGCCTCCTCCAGGCAGACCTCTTTCGGCATTTGTAGGTTTTTCCATTTCATGAATACTGCCTCTCTATATTCTACTTCGAATAGAGTTCAACAATAAGCTGCTCCGAAACGATTACCGGAATGTCGGCGCGTTTCGGTTCTTCGACCAGCACGCCTTCCAAAGCGGCTTTATTGAGACGGAGCCATGGGATGTCCGCCGAGCGATCAGAGTCCTTAAGAGGGGAATGAACCAGATCGAGATTCTTGCTTTTGTCCCGCACCTTGACT
>DAOVLC010000066.1 GCA_030631455.1 Candidatus Zixiibacteriota bacterium | reverse complement strand
GAAAATCACCATGCGGCGCGAGTTTGCGCCATCGGGCTGGATATTGCGGACGGCCTCTTCCCCGATGTGGACCCGCTTGGCAAAACTATCACAGTCAATAGCACTAAGTTTACTGTTGTCGGTGTCATGGAGGAACGAACGGCCGGACTCGGAAGCTCCGAGGACGATTTCATCACCATTCCGCTGAACACGTATATGAAACTGTACCCCTGGGACAGGGCGCTGACACTGATGGTGTCAGCGAAATCACCCGAACTCATCGGTCAGGCGGAAGAAGAAATAATCAACGCACTCAGACTCTACCGCGGCGTGCCATACAACAAAGAAAATGATTTCGCTATCTTCAGTCAGGAGAATCTGTTAGAACTTTACGAGGATATTACCGGATCTATCGTCCTCGTCATGATAATCATATCGTCCATTGGACTCATGGTAGGCGGCGTTGGCGTGTTGAACATTATGCTCGTGTCAGTCACCGAAAGGACTCGCGAGATCGGCGTCAGAAAAGCGATTGGGGCCAGGAAATCGAACATTCGGTTCCAGTTTCTGATCGAAGCGATCACTCTGTCATGTACCGGAGGCGGGATAGGAATCCTGTTCGGTCTCGGTGTCAGCCTGCTTGTCGCCGCGGTGGTGGATCTTCCTTTCGCAGTTCCCATTAATGGAATCCTGCTCGGGTTCTCAGTTTCGGTAGGTGTGGGGCTTATCGCCGGCGTCTATCCGGCGTATCGGGCCTCGGGAGTTGACCCGGTTGTATCGCTGAGATATGAGTAAACGGCATTTTATCCTTGCAAAACACAAGACCTGACCTCATTATACGCAAAAGGCTTCGAGAATTTGAACTATTCCGGTCGGAATACGTCACGGTAATTAGGAGCCGCGTGCAAATTGGCCCCAAGACGGGAGTTTAGTACGATGAGATTTCTCGGAAGTTGCTGGTTATCGGTATTTCTAGTCTGGGGGGCGCTGTCGCCTCTGGCAGGACAAACCGGTTATATAGAGGAGCGCGGCATCGACGAGCCACGTTTTGATTTTGATTTCGCTGCGTTTCGTTCGGAGATTAACCAGGATGCGGTCTCGCTTGAGATATATTACAAGATATTCAACGATGGGCTTCAGTATTTCAAGCAGGACGACAGGTTCGTCGGCAGTTACGAGATCAACGTGGTCGTCCTTGGAACTGACAAAAGCCAGGTGACCGGATATTCGAGGGAGAGGAAATACTGGGTCGACAACTACAGGGAGACCAGGAATAGCACGAGCTACCTGATCAACCAGATAATGCTTGAAGTACCCCAAGGGCGATTCAAGATTGTGTGCAAGCTGATAGACAAGCTCTCTGGCAAGGTATCCTCGCTCGAAAGGGATCTGTCCGTGGAGAGCTTGTTCAGAAACAAGATCGATATGTCTGATATCGAGTTCGTCAGGACCGTGCAGGATACCGATGACAGTGAGTCGGGATTCGACAAAGGCGAGAAGAAAATAGTTCCGATTGTTTCCCGCTCGTTTAGCGGCGAGCAGGACAAAGCATCTTTCTATGCCGAGCTCTACTACGATGATCCGGAGCCGAAAGAGGTCATCATCAAATATCGGGTGAATGGCAGTCGTTCGAAGCCCGTATACAAAGACGAGTTCACTTTGACGCTTGACAAACCGGTAACTCGCCTGATTAAGGAGATCCCGATAGAGGAGTTCGTCCCTGATGAGTACGAGATAATATTCGAGTTGAAGGATAAGCGCAAGAAGAAGAAATGGGCCGGGAGAAGAGCGGAATTCAAAGTCGAATGGTCGCTCAGAGCATTAGTGAAGAACGATTACGAAACTGCGGTTGAGCAACTGAAGTACATTGCTTCAAGAGATGAGTTGAAAAAACTCAAAGAATTGAAGAAAGCCAGTCTCGTGGAGAGGGAGACAGCTTTCGAGGATTTCTGGAAGGTGCACGACAAGCACGCTGAGACACCGGAAAATGAAACAAGGGCCTTGTATTACAGTCGGGTGAGGCACGCAAACCAGAACTTCTCGGTTGTCAACCAACGGGGATGGCGAACAGATCGCGGGAGGATATATATAATCTTCGGAGAACCGGATAATGTAGAAAGATATCCTTTCGAATTGCAAAGCGTCCCGTACCAGATCTGGTACTACTACGGGCTGTCCCGTACCTTCGTATTCGAAGATACACATTTGACGGGTGACTACCACCTGACATATCCGTACGACGGTCGACGAGGATCGTTGCATGAGGGCTTTGGGGACTTCGATTAATGGTTATGGAGGTTCAAGTATGAAAAGGATAGGTATTCTCCTGCTTGTGCTATCTGCGCTGATGGTACAGACTATCGGGGTATCACGGGCCGATGCCCAGGCTGAGAGAATCGCGGCATGGTTCGATTATGCCTGCTTCGACTATCCTCCCGATAAAGAACTGACGCTTGTGGAATTCTATTATGGGCTTCTGCGCCATGAGATGACATTTGCTTACTCAGATACTGGCTACACGGCAACCGCATACATCTGGATCGAGATATCGGAGGAAAGCGGCGTTCCCGTAGACACTCTTTACAAGAAGATTGCGACCATAGTGAAAACACCGACTGAGATCAGCAAGCAGAACATAAGGATTACCGATCAGATCGAGGTGTACCTGAAACCAGGCACTTACATCGCTGAACTTACAATCGAGGACGCTGAATCGCAGTCGGATGGATCCGAGATGACTGGCAAGGTTGGTCAACGCAGGATGAGGATATCTGTTCCTGAATTCGGAAGTAATGAGATCACCATGTCCGGCATCGAACTCGCTTACAGGATAAACCTGCTGCCGACCGATATGGATGTAGCACAGTACCGGGATATCGACAAGAGCCGTAGACGGGTAATTCCGAACCCATCGCGAATTTTCGTCAACAGCGACAGCATTATGTACTTCTACGGCGAGGTGTATAATCTCGCTTTCGGGATCGGAATAAACAAGGAGTTCCGGCTGGCGTGCAAGATCCTCGACACGCACGGCGGGATCGTGTCACACTTCGGAGAGCGCAGGCACTTCAAGCCGGGGAATTCGGCGATTGTTTCATCCGCTCTCGACATTCACGACCTTCCTGAAGGCAGCTATACAATTAGTCTCGAAGTGACTGATTCCGAAACGGGCGAGTCGGCCGTAAGCGACAAGCCCTTCCAGTTGCTCTCCGGTACATTCGAGATTATGCCCGGCAGGGCGGCAGAGGAGTTTACGAAAGAAGACGTCGAGCATCTCGACAACGTCCTCAGATGGGTCTTGTCTACAGATCAGAAGAGGCTCATGGAAAGCCTCAGCCTCGAAGGCAAGATGCGGTTCTACGAGGACTTCTGGAGACAGAACGATCCCGACCCGAGCACGCGGCTAAATGAATTCAAAGTTGAGTTGTTTCGCCGTTTCGAGTATGTAAACCAGCATTATTCGATTAGCATGATCAGGAAGGATGACGGATGGAACACGGATCGCGGCAGAATCTACATCATCCACGGCGAGCCTGATGAGATTGAGAATTACCCGTCGACACCGGATTCCGAACCGTTCCAGAAATGGAATTACTTCAGCCTCGGTACACAGGGCGCGAGGTTCTTCATCTTCGAAGATCAAACCGGTTTTGGCGATTTTCGCCTGGCGCACTCCGATGCGCGAGGTGAGCGTTTCGACACGGAATGGGAGCAGCGGCTACAGCGGGGGGACCTACTCAAGTACTAACAGGACTCTGATCGATTGCATCCACAAGAAAGGAAAATGCACCGCCCTCTTTCACGCGCGTAGGCCTCGCATCTCCGGTAGTCCCCGAATGGAACGATCCCATCGAATCCGTAGCAGTCGAAATCGAAGTCGCGGCACGGCAGCTCCCGATAGTCTTCCTGAGTCTGATCCTGATATTGTTTGACAACATCCAACATTGAGAACCACTCTTCAACCGCAATTCAACTTACATTAGTCAATATACCCCGGTTCTGCTTACATTCAAGAGAAAAATGACTCAGAGTGACGTGCCGAAGAACTGCTAC
Source organism: Candidatus Zixiibacteriota bacterium (assembly GCA_030631455.1). GTDB lineage: Bacteria > Zixibacteria > MSB-5A5 > JAABVY01 > JAHJOQ01 > DAOVLC01. The sequence goes on along the minus strand of DAOVLC010000066.1, from coordinate 3,211 downwards.
TTCTTCTCGCAAACCATAATCACCGTGTCGCGGAAACGTGGGATCATGAAGCTAACCACCTTCTGAAGACCGCCCGCAACCGCCGAGCGAGTCTCTGCATGAGCGTTGCGATAGAGTTTGAGGATCACTCTAAAACCGTATCCCTCGACGAGATCAGCAATGTCCTTCATTGTGTAACTTCCGCTAATCTCCGAATCGGTCTCATCACCCAAACGTATCTGACGGAAAGGTCCAGAGGTGTACCATCCTGATGCAGACCGCGACCGATCCTGCCGTGTCGGGAGATTTGGCAGGTACAGCACTAAAAGCGCGTTCGGCTTGCTGATGCGCTTGATTTCGGACAACGCATGCACCGGTGAACATTCCTTCTCTATCGAGGATCCGCACAGGATCACCCAGTCAAAATGATCGTCCGGAAACGGGAACTCCTCGAAAGCAATGTCGCATTCCTTGACCTTTATGCCGTACGGTCTGTAGCAGCGCTCTTTCCAGGCGTATATGGTCTCCCAGGATGACTCGATACCATAGACGCGGTAGTTCATGTAAGAAAGCGGTATAGACCTGTATCCCCTGCCGATGCCAACGTCGAGAACGGTCTTGCCTTCCCCGTTCTCCGGAAAAAGCGACACGATATCGCAGATACAGTGGGACTTGTCCAGTAGAGAAACTCTGTCTTCCTCCGCCAGCGACCGACATATCTCGTCCAAGAGATTCCTGACACGATCTCTCTTCAACAGAACCTCCGTCAAAGGTTTCGTTCTGACCTGGTCAGAGAAAGCGATGATGCAGATTCAGTCAGAAGTGCGCTATCAATATAAGCGACCTATCGCCAAGAATCAACCCAAATCCTCTTCGACAGTAACCGCCTTCCGTTTCAAGCCATACTCGGCAAGCTTGTTGCGCAGCGTTCGAGAGGTAATTCCGAGTATGTCAGCCGCCTTCGATCTGTTGCCCCCGGTAAACTTCAACGCCTCCAGGATCGCATACTTCTCCAGTTCTGACAGAGATACAGGCATAGGCAGCTGTACATCGCCGGTATCTACGACTCCGCCCAAGGCAAGGTAGCCGGGAAAATCCTCATTCGTCAGACGCTTGGATCTGCATGTTACCACGCCCCTCTGAATTATATTTTCAAGCTCACGGACATTACCGGGCCAATGATATTTCATCATAATATTCAGCACTTTGTCATTGATTCCCTCGACAGACCTTCCGTTCTCATCATTGTACTTCTTGATGAAATGAGTTGCGAGAGCGGGGATATCATCGACTCTGGCCCTAAGCGGCGGAATCTCAATCTGAATGACATTCAGTCTATAAAAGAGATCTTCGCGGAAATTACCTTCCCTGATCTCAGCTTTTAAATTCCGGTTCGTCGTTGCAATCAGGCGCACGTCGACTTTTATCGGTGTTCCGGAGCCGACACGCTCAAATTCATATTCCTGAAGCACGCGCAGGAGCTTCGCCTGAAGGGAGAACGGCATCTCGGATATTTCATCGAGCAGCAAAGTTCCGCCGTCGGCCAACTCAAATCTCCCCTTGGTCTGCTTGATTGCTCCGGTGAACGCACCTTTCTCATGGCCAAACAGCTCGCTCTCTATCAGGTTCTCCGGCAGGGACGCGCAATTTACGCGGATGAACGCTTTACCCTTGCGGGGGCTGTTATAATGGATCGCCTTCGCCACAAGTTCTTTGCCGGTACCCGATTCACCCGTAATCAGAATGGTTGCCTTGCTGTCCGCCGCAACCTTCACAAGATCGAAAACATCCATCAGAGTCTTATTCCTGCCGACGATATTGTCGAAACTGTACTTTCGCCCGACCTCGTTTCTCAGAAGATCATTTTCGATCTGAAGACCCTGGAATTTCAGCGCCTTCTTGACGGTCAATTCGAGTTCGTCAGGGGAGAACGGCTTCAGCACATAATCGAAGGCACCGATCTTCATCGCCTCGACCGCGTTCTTGACCGTGCCGTATGCCGTTATCATAATCACCATCGTAGAAGGCGAGACATGTCTGATCTGCTTGAGAAGTTCGATGCCGTCCATCTTCGGCATGCGAACGTCAGAGAGGATCAGGTCGAAATCCTCGATTTCGATAAACCCGAGAGCATCCTCTCCGGACATGGCCGAGGTGACGTCATAGCCGGAACGTGTCAGCGTTTCATCGACAAATTCACTCACCAGCCGATCATCATCAACAACCAAAATCTTCTCGTTCATGGTTCACCTGTACTTAATGCTACTCATCGATTCAGCCTACATTGGGAAGAAGAGTTTGAACTTCGTTCCTCTGCCCGTCATCGATTCGACTTCGATCTTCCCCCTGTGGGCATCGACGATCTTCTTGACCGTGGCGAGACCGAGTCCAGTCCCACCTTGCTTCGTAGTGAAAAACGGCGTGAAGATACGATCCATAAACCCGTCGTCTATCCCCTCCCCCTCGTCTGTTACATCCACTCTCAGCATCTCGTCGCCGGTTGCAACCAGCTCTATCTCTCCCCCTTCGGGCATTGCCTGGACTGCATTGTGAAGGAGATTCACGACCGCCTGCCGAAACTGTTCCGGGTCAAGCCGCCATTGCAGGTCTTTCGGAGATAGCCTCGTCTTTATCCGATACTTGCCACTGCTGTGGTTTATATCTGCCTTGAAATATGTAACAATCTCCGCAAGGAAATTGTCCAATTCGACTTCACGCGGTGAGAGGTTAATATCCTTCGCATACATCAGCAGTCTGGTCACCGAATCATTGAGATTCTCGACTCCCTTGATAATCTTGTCAGCCAGTCTCTGGCCGGTATGATCTTCAGGAAGATCTCGTTTGAGTAGCGAAGCGAATCCTGCTATTCCACCAAGAGGATTCCTGACTTCGTGAGCGATAGTTGCAGCAATCTCGCCAAGCGCCGCAAGGGCTTTGACACGAGAGACCTGATCTTCGAGCGCTCTAATCTTCGTCAAATCGTGAATTACCTCAACCGCCCCAATCACAGTGCCGGACTGGTCCTTCATCAAGGAAGTTGAGACGGCAACCGGAATCTCCTTTCCGGACTTCAATGTGACAAGCTTCTCTTCGGAAGAGAACTCCTTGCCGGTGCTCAGCGTATGCTTTGCAGAGACTTCGGGTCTTGTGTCGCCAGTAACCAGCTCTCCGTCGGTCTTACCGAGAAGCCCGTCGCTGATTTCAAGAAGATTCTCAGCAGCATTGTTGTAGT
>DAOVLC010000327.1 GCA_030631455.1 Candidatus Zixiibacteriota bacterium | reverse complement strand
GTAAAAGACCTGCTCCACGAGTTGAACTTCGACGCTGTTGTAGCTAAGGATGGCGCCGAGGCGCTCGACGTGATCCGCAGGCAACACATCGACATTATCATTACCGATTTCAAGATGCCGGGGATGAACGGGCTTGAACTGACGCGCAAAGTGAAGGAAATAGCACCATCAGCGCGCATAATCATCTACTCCGGGATCACACCGGATGCTGCGCAGGAATCCGAGATGAGATACGAGGCCGACGCATTCCTGAAAAAGCCGGTCAATCTCGAAAAAGTATCCGAAGTCCTCGCCCGCTTTTAGCCCGTCGACACCGGACAGTAAGACAGCTGTCAGTTACCATTCAGGATTTCCAGCATCTGTCGCAACAACCTGCTGTTTGCACAGACTATCTCTTTGCCGAAAATGTCGAAACCGTTGCCGGAGAAGTTCGTCACTTTTCCGCCGGCTTCCTCCACTAGCAGCTTTCCTGCAGCAGTATCCCACGGAGACAACTTAAGCTCCCAGAATCCATCGAAGATACCGGCAGCGGTATACGCGAGATCGAGCGCCGCCGATCCGCCGCGCCTCACCGCCTGACATCGCTTGTAGAATCGCGCGAAGTTGTCAATGTTGTCCAACTTGGTCTCACGAATGTCGTATGGAAAACCGGTCGCGAGAAAAGCCTCGGATAACCTGGATTGTCGGCTGACATGGAGCCGTTTCCTGTTCATAAACGCGCCCTTGCCGCGCCAGCCGTAAAACATCTCATCAAGATTCGGGTTGTAGATCACGCCTCCGACGATCTCGCCGTCGAATTCGAGCGCCATGGATACGCACCAGACCGGATACCGGTGCGCGTAGTTGGTTGTGCCGTCGAGCGGATCGACAATCCACCTGTATTTCGAGCCTGTGTCTTCGGATGTGCCTTCCTCGGCAAGAACCGAATGCGCCGGGAACGTCTTCCTGATCGCCGAGTAGATCATGTTCTCTGACTTGAGATCCATCTCAGTCACCAGATTCACTTCGCCCTTGCGGTCGATCCTGATTTTCTTCGACGTGCCCTTAAGCAGCATCTGCCCCGCAGCTAAGGCGGTCTTCTTTGCGAATCGTATGTATTTGTTCATTTCACTCTGGGTTATGCCCGACTTCTGCCGCTGCGCCGGTATCCTGAAGCCTGTACTGCAACTGATACAGTTTCCAGTAGATGCCTCGCTTCTGCAGCAATTCGTTATGTGTGCCCATCTCCCGCAATCGTCCCTTATGCATAACAAGTATCCTGTCGACTTTCTTGATCGTCGACAACCTGTGCGCGATTATGATCGATGTCCGGTTCTCCATCAGCTTGTCAAGCGCCTGCTGAATCAGCACCTCGGTCTCCGTGTCGACGGACGACGTCGCCTCATCGAGAATCAGGATTCTCGGGTCGTGAGCCAGCGCTCGTGCAAACGAAAGCAACTGCTTCTGTCCGACTGAAAGCGACACCCCACGCTCCCCGATCGTGAACTTGTAGCCATTCGGGAGCAAATTGATGAACCCTTCCAGATTGACATCCCGCGCAGCCTGCCGTAGCTTCTCGTCGCTTATATGCTTGTCGCCGAGTCGGATGTTCTTTTTGATTTCACCCGAAAACAGAAATACATCCTGGAGAACAAGCCCGAGATACTGCCGAATGTCTTTTGCAGACAGCTTCTTGATGTTCACTCCGTCAAGCAGAATCGATCCATGCTCATATTCATAGAAACGCATCAGCAGGCCCGCAATCGTAGTCTTTCCTGCGCCCGTGGCTCCGACTATCGCTACCTTTTCGCCCGGCCTGATTACAAACGATACGTTCTTGAGCACCATATCGTTCTTTGTGTATGCGAATGATACATCCTTGAACACGACCGAGCCTGAGCATTCTTTCCACTCGACCGGTGACGCAGGATCGGAGAATCCCGGCTTCGTGTCGATCAGCATGAATACTCGCTCCGCCGATGCCATCGCGGACTGGAGTATATTATACTTTTCCGACAGATCCATGATAGGGCGAAAGAAGCGCTCGATGTACTGTGTAAACGCCACGAGCGTTCCGAATGTGAGGGCGCCCTGAATCACCTCGCCTCCTCCGTACCAGATTATCAAGCCGAGTGACACAGCGTTGAATACTCTAACCAGCGGGAAGAAGACCGCATAATACATGACTGTCTTGTGATGCTGTCCCATCAGCTCCTTGTTGATACCGGCAAATCCTTCATAGGTCTTCTTCTCCTGTCCGAAGAACTGCACGACCGCCATTCCAGATATGTGTTCCTGGATGAATGCGTTGAGTCGCGCTATGTGACGCCTGACTTCGCGATACGTGCGCCGCACCCTTGAGCGAAACAGGAATGCAGCTACCACCAGAAACGGCAAGGCGATCAGAGTTACAAGCGCAAGCTTGAAGTTGATCGCGAGCATAAAACCGACAATACCCAGAAGTGTGACGACATCACCAATGATCGTCACAATACCTGAAGAGAGCAGCTCGTTCAATGAGTTGATGTCGGATGTGACTCGTGTCAAAACCCGCCCAACCGGATTCCTGTCGTAGAACTTGAGGTTCATCGTTTGCAGGTGGGAGAAAAGCTGCATTCGCAGGTTGTACACAGCCATCTGGCCTACCCACTGCATCGTGTAGATCTGCGCCCACGTGACAGCGAAACCGACAACCAGCAGCACCAGATAAACCAAACAGGCGATGCCGAGGCCGTGCAAATCATGCTCTGCGATGAAATTGTCGATAGCGTACTTGATGACAACAGGTCCGAGAAGCTGAAGAGCCGAACCGACCAGCAAGAGAGCGCCAGCAAGCACAACGTAGCCCTTGTACGGCTTGAGATATACAAGCAGCCTGCGCATCAGACGTGAATCGTACGCCTTGCCGGTTAGTTCATCCTCATGGAAAAACTCGTTCACAACAGAGTCTCCAGTTCTTCCTCAAGCTCCTGCTTGGCGACAATATTCGCGTAAAGCCCGCATGTCGAGAGAAGCTTATCATGCGTGCCGGAATCGACAATGCGGCCTTCATCGAGCACATAAATCAGATCAGCCTTACGGACTGTCGAGATGCGATGAGAAACGAGAATCGTTGTCCGCGTTGTCATGACCGATTCGAGGTCGGAGAGGATGCGTTCCTCCGTTGCGGTATCGACCGCCGAGAAGGCGTCATCCAATATCAGAATCTCCGGATCGCGCGCGACAGCTCTCGCCAGAGCGGTGCGCTGCTTCTGACCCCCGGATAGCGTGACACCGCGCTCACCGACTATTGTCT
>DAOVLC010000129.1 GCA_030631455.1 Candidatus Zixiibacteriota bacterium | reverse complement strand
GCTCCAGCAATTCTCATTCACGGACACAATTGTTGACACAACATTCAACTGCACCAATATAATCGCAAGTTTCAGCCCGGGCCGTATGCCGAGAGTGATTCTGTGCGCTCACTGGGATACCAGACCTTTCGCAGATCTCGAACCGGATTCCACACTGCGCGACCAGCCGATAATCGGAGCCAACGACGGCGCCTCCGGATGTGCAGTCCTGATGGAACTCGCCAACTTGATACCGGGCCTGAATACTCCCTTCGGAATCGATCTTGTACTGTTTGATTGTGAAGACTATGGCAGAGCCGGGAATCTTGACTATTTCTGTATCGGATCAAAGCACTACGTGAAGAGTATCCCCACCAACTACTACGCGTTCGGTGTGCTTGTCGACCTGATCGGCGATGCTGATCTCCGAATATACCGGGAGGAATACTCACATGTTCATGCCCGTAGAGTCGTGGACAATGTATGGAGCAAGGCGAAAGAAGTGGGTGCCACCTCTTTTGCCGACTCGATCAAATATATGGTTTACGACGATCATGTTCCCTTTCTCGAAAAAGGCATCCCTGTCATCGACATAATCGACTTCGATTATCCATACTGGCACACGATTTCGGACACTCCTGACAAATGCAGTCCGGCAAGCCTGTCGGAGGTTGGCAAAGTTTTAGTTGCCCTTCTCGTTAGGTGACGGTATTTTATCTCAACCTTTGAGGCGAGGTATGCCTGTGAACGAGATGCGGAGAGAACTGTTTTCGAGGTCCGAGATCAGGGCGTTGCTGTTTCTGGCTGCGCTTCTTCTTATAGGTGGAGCAACCGGAATCTACCAGAAGTCCAGAGCGGTGGTATACCCCGACGTAATCATCACTCATGTCCAATCGGAGGCACGCCCGATCGTGAAACAGACACGTTTGCCCGGTGCGGTAACCGCTGAGATGTTGGGCAAGTACAAGATTAATATCAACACGGCATCCGCCGACTCACTGGAGCTTCTGCCGGGAATCGGACCACAACTTGCACAACGGATCATCGATTTTCGTATCCAGAACGGACGGTTCATCAAGGCTGACGATCTCATAAATGTCCGTGGAATCGGGAGCGCTAAACTCGAGGCGATCCGCAACATGATAACGCCTGGCGACCAATGATTAGTCCATTCAAATACCGACTTGGGATTGAGCTCGCATGCGATGCGGTCAGAGCAGTCCTGGTGGAACCTGCTCGCGGTGGTTGGGCATTGGTTGACGCAATGGCATTCGACCGCCCCGATTCGGATGAAGCCTCCGAGGATAAAGTTGCGGCCTTACTGAAAGCTACCAATCGTATTATTCCGGACGGAGGCGGGGCTGTTCTGACGTCTCTGGTTCTCCCTGCTGACCGTGTTATTGAATCAAACATCCAGATACCCACAGGCTTGAAAACCGACATGGAAGATTGGGAGCGCTGGGAGGTGTCGTCGCATCTCCTCGGTTCATCCGACGATTACTGGTTTGAAAGCAGCCACGTGAGAAACTCGGTCTGCGGAACATTCAGGGTACGCAAGATTCGTGCGGCGCGAAAGCAGTTCGTCCAGTTCGTGCTGAAAGCCGCCGCGAGACTTAATCTATTCATCGACAGGCTGTTCTTCCCTCAGTCCATCTGGGGAAGCATTCTGCGGGCGTACTGCTTGACCGGCGATTCGACGAGACTCGATTGCATCTATCTTGCTGAGAGGCTCTCGTACGTCCTGCGAGTGACGGACGGAACGATAGCGAGTGTGTCTCCGGTGTGGTTGCCGACTGACGGAGACATGCAGCAATTCGTCGACACGGTAGCCACTCTCCTTTCGTGGCACGGAGGCGATTCTGAACCCAGAGCTCAAAGGATCATAATAAACGGTGGAGGAACCGATGAGGCCGCTTTGGCGTTATCATCAACGCTCGGATTTTCAAATTTCGATTCGAGGCCGATCTCGAAACTGGTACATGGCGGTGTCGGCCAGCCTGAGCGCTTTCTGCTGCCCCTGGCAGCTCTCGGAGTGATATGACATGAGAATAGTGGCGGGAGAAAAGAAAGGCTTCAAGCTCAAGACTCTCAAGGGCTTGGAAGTCCGCCCGACCCTGGAACAGGTGAAGGAGAGCGTCTTCAACATAATTGCATCCGAGATTTCGGGCGCGGTAGTTGCAGACCTGTTCTGCGGATCGGGTAACCTTGGCCTGGAAGCTCTATCGCGCGGAGCTAAGAAATGCTACTTCATTGACTCCCTTCGCGACGCTCTTAAAGTCGTGAAGGAGAACCTTCAGAGTCTCGATCTAAACGGCAAGGCCGAAATACTGAGACTCAAACTACCCGACGGGCTTTCGAGATTCGAGCAGTTGCGCGATGTCAACCTTCTGCTTGCCGATCCTCCTTACGGAACCACTCTGGCGACTCAATTCCTGCAGAAAATTGCTCGTGAAAAACTCGTAAGAGAGGGATGTCTGCTAATCGTCGAACACTCAGGCAAGACCAAGATCAGTTTCGATCCGAAGAGTTACGCTCTTCTTCGGCAGAAGAAATTCGGGCAGACCGAAATCCTGATTTTGAGGAGCAAATAATGAGAATCGCGATTTACCCCGGCAGCTTCGATCCTGTCACTAACGGTCATCTCGACTTGATGGAGCGCGCGTCAAAAATGTTCGACAAGCTGATCGTAGCAGTCGCCGGAAGCAGCGAGAAAACATACCTGTTCAATCAGGAAGTGAGAACCAGGCAGGTCACAGAAGCTACAGCCGGCATGAAGAATCTGGAGGTCGTGAGATTCTCCGGACTGCTTGCAAAATTCGTCGAGAAACGGGGGGCAGCTGCAATCATTCGAGGATTGAGAGCAGTATCCGACTTCGAATACGAATTTCAGCTCGCGCTCATGAATCGAGAACTTGCACAACAGGCGGAAACGGTCTTCCTCATGCCGTCACTGAAATACGTGTATCTTTCATCCTCGCTTGTGAAGGACGTTGCGCAAAACGGTGGAGATATCTCCCAACTCGTCCCACCATGTGTCAACCAGGCCCTGAAAGAGAAATCCTCTGCCAATAATTAAATTGTATCCCAGAACTGGAGCGATAATTGGGCGACCACGAAGTAGAAACAACAGAAGATCAAAGAACCGTTAGAATCGGGAAGCTTGAGGCTCTCCGTGAGACGGGCGTGAATCCGTATCCCTACAAGTATGACATCACACACCGGTCGAAGCAGATAATCGATAACTTCGAGGATCTCGAAGAGAGCAAGTTGGAAGTCGCGGCAGCAGGCCGACTAATGAGTATTCGCGTCATGGGCAAGGCCGGTTTCTGTCACATCCAGGACGATCTCGGACAGATACAGATATACTTCAAGAAAGACAGCGTCGGAGACGAGCTGTACGCACTCTACAAGCAGCTTGACATCGGCGATATAATCGGATGCCGGGGCAAAGTGTTCCGCACGAAGAAAGGCGAAATATCGATTTGGGCCGAGAGCTTCGAGATTCTTGCAAAGGCTCTCAGGCCGCTTCCGGAAAAATGGCATGGCCTGAAAGATGTGGAGACACGTTACAGGCAGCGCTATCTTGATCTCATATCCAACCTGGACGTGAAGAATATCTTCCTGACCAGAGGGAAGACCATACGCTCCATTCGCGATTTCCTCGACGACAAAGGCTTTGTTGAGGTCGAGACCCCGATTCTCCAGCCTCTGTACGGAGGAGCATCGGCTGAACCGTTCACTACGTATCACAACCGCCTCGGAATGAAGCTGTTCCTGCGAATCGCGGATGAACTTTATCTGAAAAGACTGATCGTCGGAGGATTCGAGAAAGTCTATGAAGTATGTAAAGACTTCAGGAACGAAGGACTCGACAGGGCGCACAGCCCCGAGTTCACGATGGTAGAACTCTACCAGGCATACGCCGATTACAACGACATTATGGAACTCTATCGCGAACTCATTATTTACGTAACACGTGAAACCCTCGGAACCTCAGTGCTCAGTTACCAGGATCAGGAAATCGAACTCGACTGCGAATGGAATCGGTTGCCAGTGCTCGAAGCTATCACGAAGTTTACGGGAATAGACTCGGAGTCTCTCGACGATAAGGAACTGATCAAGGCCTGCAAGGAAAAGCAAATTGAAATCGATGAGTCGAGGGGTCGGGGCAAAATCATCGATGACATATTCAAAGAGAAAGTTCAGCCGAACTTGGTACAGCCTACGTTCATCACCGATCATCCTGTCGAGATGTCACCTCTCGCCAAGGTTCACCGCAACAACCCGAAGCTGACCGAGCGTTTCCAACCATATATCTGCGGTTTTGAGATGGGGAATGCGTTCTCGGAGTTGAACGATCCTCTCGATCAGCGGGAGAGATTCGAGCTGCAGAAACAGTTGTCGAAACTGGGTGACAAAGAGGCGCAGATGCTGGACGAGGATTTTCTCCGCGCTATGGAATACGGTATGCCTCCGACCGGCGGACTCGGATTCGGTGTAGATCGCCTCGTAATGCTCCTGACGAATCAGACGAATATCAGAGAGGTGCTGCTCTTCCCGCAGTTAAAGCCGGAGTAATATATGCGTTATGAGCTGTTCATAGCCGCACGGTACATGAAATCAAAACAACGTGAAAGTTTCATCTCTGTAATCAGCCTGATAACAATTGCCGGTATCACCATAGGTGTCGCCGCACTCGTGACCGTGCTGTCTATGATGAATGGTTTCGAATCGGAGGTCCGCGAGCGAATTGTCGGTACACTGGCACACGTATCGATCTTCACTTTCGATGACGTCGGCATACAGGAGACTGACGAGCTTCTGGCGGAAATCCTACCTGTCGAGCATGTCGTCGCAGCAGCACCGTTCATCTATTACAAGGCCTCGATATCGTCATCCAAAGAGAATGATGGAACGATGGTTCGCGGAGTCGATCCACGTCTCGAAAGAAAAGTCTCGAATCTGAGGGAAACGATAACACGCGGCGAATTGAACCTCGATACTCTCGAATCCGGTCTGCCCGGTATCGTTCTCGGAACCACCCTTGCTGAGCGGCTCGGTGTTACGGTCGGCTCACGGATTGTCCTGATGAGCCTCAAGGATCTCGCCGTTCTGGGAGGAGTGGCGGGAATGAAAATACCCAAAGTCGCGCAGTTCACCGTGTCCGGAATCTTCAGCAACGGACTCCACGAGTACGATGCCTCGCTCTGTTACATAAGCATACCATCGGCGCAGAAGCTTTTCAAAATGGAACGGATGGTGACAGGTATTCAGATAAAGCTGGACGACATGTACAGGTCATCGGAGGTCTCCGACAGGTTGAACGAACAGCTTGGATATCCGTATTTTGCGACTGACTGGACTCAGATGCATAAAAGCCTGTATTCGTGGATGAAACTCGAAAAGT
>DAOVLC010000422.1 GCA_030631455.1 Candidatus Zixiibacteriota bacterium | reverse complement strand
ACTGGTCGAAGAGACGCGGCTGAAGGCACAGGAGCTTGTCCCGGACGATATGGATAAGTTCGACCTGATCTACGGGGCGCGTTTCAAGCGTCTTATAGAGCAGTACATCACTTCGAAGGAAGCTTCGGAGTAGGACGGTACGGAGGGCGTTGTCAGATGCATTCAGAGTTGCCGCACGTTACTGCCGCTCTGAGATAAAGGTCAAAAGATCACGCTTTATCGGCACTATCCAGCATACCGGCAGTGTAGATGAAGCGAAAGACTTGGTGCGGGCAGTATCGAAGGAATTCCACGACGCAACGCACAATTGCTACGCGTACAGAATCGGCCTCGGTTCCACCCAGGTATTCAAGTACTCAGATGATGGTGAACCGTCCGGTACTGCCGGTCGGCCCATCCTCGAAGCGCTCGACAAATTCGAACTTGTAGACACGTGCATCGTGGTGACACGGTATTTCGGCGGCACGAAGCTCGGCACCGGCGGACTTAGCCGTGCATATCGTGATGCCGCGCTCGATGTGATAGACAAAGCGGGTATCGAAACGCGTTACCAGAAGAGCCGAGTGAAGCTGGTCTTTCACCTGCGTTTCACAAACACGGTTCTCAGAACGCTCTCGTCTGAAGTATGCGATATCGTCGACAGCAAGTACACGGATGTCGGCACGATCATTTGCGATACTCGGCTATCGTCTGTTGAGAAGATAAAACAAACTTTGGTCTCGTCTACAAATGGCAAGATCGAAATCGAAGATGTATGATGTAGAGAATGTCCCATTGAAATGCCGGAAGATCGGGGGGCGGCAAGGCATCCCGAAATTGGGTGAAGTAGAGAGATACCTCAATGTATAGACTTTAGAACTCCGCTCCCAGCGAGAAGTAGTATTTTGGTGACGAGGTTTTGTTCAGATCGGTCTTCCATGCCTGATCGAATTTCATCACTATGAATCCGAGATTGACGCGGGCGCCGTAACCGAATCCTGATTTGATGCTGACGAGACGGAACGGTCCATCTGTCGTTGTTCCTCTGAACTTCTCGTTTTCGTCCCAGGCAGCGCCGACGTCGAGGAATATCGCTCCCCGCATCCGTGACAGCACTATCGGCAGAGGGAATCTGACTGCGAAATATTCTATGAACGGGAACCTGAATTCGAAATTCGCCATAGCGAATTTCGATCCCTGTATCTCGTAGTAGTTGTATCCCCGAAGCGGTGTGACAACTTTCGAGAAATAGAGGTTCTCGACCCCGTAGACATCGAGACCCGGCAAAGCGCTTCCTATCCAGTTCGATGTTCCTCCCAGATAGTATTTCTTAGGGTTGGCTCCGTCTGAAACGCCACCCGCCATGCGAAACGCCACTCCATACTGTTTTGCGAAATGATAGTATTTGCGAAAGTCGAACTGGACTGCCCAGTAGTCTATTGATTTAGTGTAGATATTCAGTGTCCGCTCAAATGTGGCTTTGTACCTTTTGCCATTAACCGGGCCGGTAATGCCCCAGAGAATGTTGTCAGTCACCCAGGACAGCTCGGCAGTGGTGATTTTGTTGTCGGAATCGTCGTAAGGAGGGTCGAAGTATTTCCGGTCAATGAACAGATGTGAGAGATCGAGTTCAAGTCGAGTGAACTTCGAGAATGGGTATGCGACGCTCGACGCCAGGCCGTAGACCCTGTCCGAGAATAGCCTGTCGATCGGATCGATGTAATAATTCTTCATGTGGAAGATCCCGAGTCCCCAATCGATCCGGTGCGTGTTGTTCAGGTAGAAGAACTGGAAGTTAGTCTGGTCTATTGCATTGACCAGGTCGGTCGCGAGGAAGAACTGGTGGTTGCCAAGGTAGTCAGATATAAGCAGAAATGATTGTCCTCTCAGGCCAAAGAATGTGTCGTAGGAAAGACCACCCGAGATCAGATCCGGTGAGAATTTCGCCTTGTACGGTTTGGTATCATATTCGCCGTCTTCCCTCTTGGCGTATAGTGTGTCCGCTACTCTCGGAGGCGCCATTCCGGACGTATCGGTATCTTCTTCGTCAACGAACATTTCACTGCCGACGCCGGACTTAAACACGAAATCTTCAAAGCCATTATCACTGGACCCGGCTTCGTCGCTTTTCCAGTCGGCGGTTTCCGTAGAATCGGTCACTTCGTCAAGATCGACCGCCGGTTTAGTGAGAAGCTCATCCATCGTGCCTGCGGCAAACACAGTTTTCTCGAGGCTATCGGGGCTATCCGCAATAGGTTTGATATTCTTCAGAAGAAAGATATCGAAGCCTGCCTTGTTGAACGAGGAAAAGGCAATCGCATCACCCTTGGGCGACCAGGACGGAGCGGAAGTATTTGTGAGTATGTCTGTGATTGGGAATGGTTCAAGGCCGTTTGTGTCGGCGATGTAGAGATTGTCGATACCATTATAGCTGCCGACAAAACATATCTTGTTTCCATCGGGTGACCATGTTGGATAACGTTTGCTATCATAGCCCGTTGTTATCGCCAGTATCTCACCTGTTCCAAGATTGTAAGTGAAGATATTGTACGTACCGTATTCGAGGTTCATT
>DAOVLC010000016.1 GCA_030631455.1 Candidatus Zixiibacteriota bacterium | reverse complement strand
CCCGGCGCAGGGATCGCATGGCGGATCGCCTCCGAAGATGTACAATATCAGAACGACTACGTCATCAATATCAAACGCCCCGTCGCAGTTGGCATCAAACGATGGATATGTCTGCCTCAACTTCAATTCCACGATCACTTCCTTCGGAGATCCCAATGCGTCATCTGACGAGACAATGATCGTGCCGTAGTGAGTTCCGACCGGTAGCCCAGCTATCTGAGGTAGGACAGTAACCGTCTGTCCCGAAACTCCGCTTATCGGAGTCACATCCAGCCACTCTATATGGTCCAGAGTCCAGGGGAAGATTTCGCCGTCACTCTCGACTGTGAACGTCTCCGGCTCGGTTATCGGGATGCTGGTCAATGTCGAGAAAAAGAGCGATTCCGGCTCAACCGACATGTTAGCGTAGGGAGACACGGCAGAGGTAATGACAGTGAACATTCCGATCTCTTCCGCCAGAATCTCTCCGTAGACATGGTGCATGAAGCGTGAACCTTCGTAGGAAGTGGTGTCGACACTGAATGACTGAGCAGGAGCGGAAATGTACGTGATCTCCAGAGTCCCAAGAGTATTCATGCCGGGTACAATATAATTATCGGGAATAATTCTCGGTGAGATAATCTGCAACTCGAGATCACCAGTCGGATCGACTAATGTGTTGTCCATCAGGTCGGAAGGTACGAAATCTATATTCGTGTTTGCCGGGTCGAGTCCACTGACGGTTAACGGCAATATGTAATCGAATATCGTATCCTTGTTGACTAAGACAATCGGAAAGCCGATAGTGCCGGTGCCTGCGGGGATGTCCCCTTCTGGAAGAATCAGCGTGTCGATGGTTGGGAGAATGTCATACCCGTCGAAGGGCGGACAACCTCCCTCGTCCCCTCCTGCAAATATGTAGTTGCAGAAATAACTGAGGTCACCGAGATTGTAGCCCTGCCTGTAGTCGATATCGCCTGTCCCGTCAGGCAAGGCTGGCCCCCCTCGATAAACTTCAATCATGTATACCATGTCGGAAATATCTACACTCCCGGTTTGGTCGACGTCGGCGCATGGGTTGATTGCGGATGCTACCGCCGGTACCAGGCAAAACGCGGCAAGAGCAGCGAAGAACAAAACTGCGTGTCTCATGAACTCCTCCTCGATACGTGCGAATGGCACAGATTGCTTTGAGCTAAATATCACCTTGTCACTCTAATATACAAGACTCTTGACTGCTGTCAACCCCCTTTTTCGGCGAACATGTACTTATCCGGGCTTCGTTGTCGTCACCGCGCTTAACTGCCATCACACTGCCGTATCTTATCCAGATACTCGGAGTCGACGTAAGTCCCGGCATATCCGCAACCCATGCAGACGTATATCTTGCAGTTGCCCGACAGCCCGGGGCTTGCTGAAAGACCTCATTGTGTGCGCGGCAGACCCTTCGAGGCTCAGGACTTGCGAGGACATCTGCCGCCCACAATACAGCTGTGGGGCACCGGAGCAACCAACGTGATATCGAACAGACTGAGTAATCGCTTGTCTGAGGTGGCAGTTTTAGTTAGTTTGAGAACCAGTCGGAAGAGAGAGCATACGACGATTACCTCATTATAGAAGATACGGAGGAGAACAATGACAAGAGGAGAGAACTGGAAGCGGTTCTTCGCGAGCAAGGGATGGATTACCGATGATGTCATTTCCGCCGGTGAGGGCGAATCCCTCAAGATATGTATCAGGCAAGCAGGGCATACCGAAGACAAAGACGACTGTGTCTGCGAGTCGGCGCTTATTATGGAAGAGGATGGCATACTATGTCACGAGAGCAGAACGGGAACAGTCTTCTTCCAGTGGGATGATATCATACGTGTGAAGCTCGAAGACGATAAGAAAAAGAAGGGATGGCTGTAGTCGCAGGCATCCCAAGTGTATGACGCGATAGCCGCTCTGACTCCTACGAAAAACTCTTGACAGCCTCCTCGGTGCTGTCAAATGACTGAAAGACGGTGTGGAGGTGACATTTCCTTATGAGGGAGTCGACCGGCTTGGAGACGCAACAAAGTCTCAGGTCTCCGCCTCTGTTGCGCAGTGTTGTCAGACCTCCAATACACATACCGAGTGCTCGCGAGTTCATCCAGGTCACCCCTGACAGGTCGAGCACAACCTTGGTCTTGCCATCCTCGACAAACTCATATATCGCATCAGTAAGAGAAGCTTCATCGGGACTTCCCATGATCTTCCCCTGCAATACAACAATCTTCACTCCGGCTTTTTCACTTGATTCAAGCTTCATCGCCAACTCCTCTCATATCATCACAGTTCCGATTTTCACCATTTTGCGCGATCAACCTAATGCAACCTAATATGATGTTAGTGAGAAGAGCAAGAGAATTCTGGTGTCGGTGCCAATGACTGCCGCTCATGCAGGTCAAGTTCCGCAGGTAGAAACTCTTGTAGGTCAAGAGTCGCAGACTCTCGACAATTCGGAAGAAATAGTCAAAAGTCTCCGACTTTTGACCTACATGATTTTTTCAACAGGCGCTTTCGCGGGAATGACAGGCTCTTCGCCCCTGTCCGTCCGGCGAAAACCTACGGCAGTTCGCCCAGACCGAAATACCTGTCGAGATTGTCAAGCGCTTGGTCGATCCTCTCCCTCTGCGCATACTTCTGGGCAGGATCGGAATAGCTCTTCTTGTGATGCGACGCCAACGTCTGATCGGTCTCGTTGATCGACTCTTCGATCTTCTCGACGAACGACCCGCTCCTCGGATGCAGGGGGCCGGTCCCGTCAAAAATCAGCGGCAACGTCCTCATCATCGGTTCAGTCAGAATCGAATCGTCGACTGCCCGATAGTACGCCTGCGGCATCGGCAGGAGAGTAACGAGGAAAAGCACCAGGCCGATCAGTACCCATCCCTTGACCGCACCCATGACCGCACCACCGACTTTGTCCCGCTTTCCGAGCTTCTGAATCTCGCCGACTTTGTAGAAGACGAAACCGGCAAGCCGAAACACGCCATACAAGACCGCAAGAAGCACAATAAACGACACTACAGCGATTATCATCGGTGAAGCGTCGATATGGCGCGCAATCTCGAGAGCGAGAAAGTCGATGTTGTTGACGGTAACAATGACTCCGAGAGCAAGTGCGAAGAAGCCCATCAACTCTCTAATCAAGCCCTTCTTTGAACCGAAAACCATCGTGATAAGAAGCAGCGTCACTAAAGCGATATCAAACCAGTTCATACACAGCCTCCGTGCTAAAGGAGACGCCCGAATATTCCTTTATCCGGACGAAAAGGTTTATGACAGTCTACGAGAAACTATCTCTTTGACAAGCTTCCCGTCCGCACGTCCCCTCAGTTTCGGCATAATACCCTTCATAACTTTACCGATATCCGAGGGACCGGACGCGCCAACATCAGCTATAATCTCGTCGACTTCCTTTTCAATTTCTTCAGCCTCTAACTGCTTCGGCAGATATACCAATGCGACCTCAAGCTGCGCCTTCTCTTCCTGCACGAGATCATCTCTGCCAGCCTTGTCGTACTGCTCGATCGAGTCCTTGTGCTTCTTCACAGTCGAGGACACAACAGCGATTACCTCATCATCAGTCAGGTCGGAGCCTTTGTCGATCTTGCGATACTGGATCGCCGACTTCAGGCCGCGAAGCGTCACAGTCCGGCCTTTGTCTCCAGCCTTCATGGCAGAGACCAAATCCGAGTTGATTCTCTCGAAAACGCTCATACAGAGACCCTATATTCGGTCTATCTGTTTCTTGGCCTTATTTTCGAGCGGCGCGCTTTACGCTTCGCCGCGTTGATCTTTCGCTTTTTCCGATCCGACGGCTTTTCGAAATGCTGATGTTTTTTTATGTCTGAAAGGACACCGCTTTTCTCGCAGAACTTGTTGAAACGCCGCAGCGCCTTTTCAAATGACTCATCATCGCGAATTCTCACACCTGGCAAATAACTCAACCTCCCTTCGCCAAGCTAAAAAAACGGCATTCGTCTCCAAATGCCTCACCGGTTATATTAAACAATTGTTTGACACGTGTGTCAAGTAAAACTTTTGCCTAATCTGAATTCCCCCGAGCTTATTATCAACCAGCTTGAACGCATTTTGGCGCGAATTTCTGCTGTTTTTTAGGGTTCGACGAATAAGGATGCTGACAAACTCATCTATGATACGGAAGGTTATTCAAAATGGACATAGCGCGGTATAATTGCTCGGCAAGCAGAATTCTCGCAAGATCATGTGGGAAGGTGAGATGCGAAAAAGAGACTGTCTCATCGACGGTGCGAAGAAGGCTCTCGTGAAGGCCATGCGGTCCCCCGATAACAAGATCGTACTTCGAAAACCGATGAAATAGTCCTTCCAAATGCCGCGCCAACTCAACGCTCGATTGCTGCTTTCCGGATCTGTCCAGTGCGATTCTGTATCCTCCGTTCGCAAGCACTTTCATAAGGGAATTAGCTTCCCTCTTCAGAGCGTCCTCGACGCCTGAGCTTTCCGAAACTCTCTGTTCCTTGACAAAGACCTCTTCAATGCCGGCAAATGGCGATATCAGCTTCCGATAATGCTGAAATGCCTCGCTGCGCCAGTCTTTTGGAGGTTTGCCGATGGATATGATCCGAAAAGTCACCATCAGGCGGGGGTCATCTGAATCGTTACCTTGCGGGATCTCGGGCCATCAAACTCGCAGAAGAAAACGCCCTGCCAGCGTCCGAGGATCAGATCGCCGTCCCTGATAATCATCCTCTCGGATGATCCCACGAGGGTAGACTTGATATGCGCTGCGGAATTGCCTTCGGCATGATGGTAGTCATCGGAAAAAGGAATCACCCTGTCGAGAATCATCAGGATGTCCCGTTTCACTGTCGGATCTGCGTTCTCGTTAATGGTCACCGCCGCAGTCGTGTGCGGCACATAAACGAGACACGACCCCTCATCGATACCCGAATCTTTGACAATCTTCCGAACCTGCGACGTTATATCAACAAGCTCGGTTCGATCGTTTGTGCTCACCTCTATCGTCGAGATCATCCGAACAGCTCCTCGACGAAGTCACCGGGTGAGAACTCATCTAAATCTTCGATTTTCTCGCCCAGTCCTACAAACCTCACAGGAACTTTTAATTCATCTGCAATAGCGATGACAATGCCGCCTTTGGCTGTCCCGTCAAGCTTGGTGAGAATCAATCCGGTCAAACCAAGAGCCTCGTCGAAAACCTTCACTTGCTGGACGCCATTCTGTCCGGTCGTGGCATCGATAGCCAGCAGAATCTCGTGCGGAGCCTCCGGCTCAGCCTTAGTAACCACACGTTTGATTTTCTTGAGCTCTTCCATCAGATTGACCTTAGTGTGAAGGCGGCCTGCAGTGTCGATTATAACAACGTCGATTCCGCGCGATTTTGCTGCCTGGACGGCATCGAAGGCGACCGAGGCGCTGTCGGCGCCCGGCGTGGATCGCACGAAATCACATCCAACCCGATTTGCCCATATCTCAAGCTGTTCGATTGCAGCAGCACGAAACGTGTCGCATGCGGCGATCACAACCGATTTGCCATTCTGCTTGAATGTGTGTGCCAGCTTCCCGATCGACGTCGTCTTACCGGTGCCGTTGACACCGACGACCAGCACGACATACGGATTCAGGTTAATGTCGAAGAAACTCTCACGGTGGTTATCCGATCTCAGAATCGCTGAGATTTCGTTCTTGAGCAGATCGACAACTCTGGCAGAGTCTTTCTCCTTCTCGGATTTGACCCGCTCCTTCAGCTCTTCAATGACCCTTTCAGTTGCGCCAATCCCGACGTCAGACTTGATCAGGATTTCCTCAAGCTCTTCAAGCAACTCATCATCTATCTTTGCGTGAAGGCTTACCGCCGATTTTATGCGGCCAACAAGGTTGTCCTTTGTCTTGGACAAGCCATCCCGCAATCTTTTGATGGAAAACTTCACTACTCGATCTCGACTGCTTCCTCGGCCTGAGGTTCCTCGACTGAGGCTTCACTCAGCAACGCGTCTCTCTCTTCAGCGCTATTCAGGTTGACACTCACGATCTGAGAGACGCCGTGCTGGTGCATCGTAACGCCGTAGAGCACATCTGCGGCTTCCATCGTCAACTTGTTGTGTGTGATAATGATGAACTGTGTACCTTCGGAGAATCGCTTTATCATTTTCAGGAAACGTCCTATATTGGCGTCATCCAGCGGAGCATCGACTTCGTCGAGAATGCAGAACGGCGACGGCTTCACAAGATAGAGCGCGAAGAGCAGCGATATCGAGGTGAGTGCGCGTTCACCTCCGGACAACTGTTGAATCGAGAGAATCTTCTTGCCACGGGGACGGGCGGTAATGATGATATTCGCTTCGAGTGCATCGACTCCTTCTTCGAGCTTGACATCCGCGGAACCACCCTCGAAAAGCTCCTTGAACACATCCTGGAAGTTCGATCTGACCAATTCAAGCGTCTCTGTGAACAGCCTCTTGGCAGTCATGTTGATCTTGCTTATGGTCGAATTGAGGTCCTCCTTCGCGGTGGTCAGATCGGCCACCTGCTCCGACAGGAATTGGTATCGCTTGCTCTGCTCGTCATACTCATCGAGAGCGAGCATATTCACCGGACCGAGACTGTCAAGTCGCCTTCGCAATGTCGCCAACTGTTCGCTCAGGTCGGCAAGCTGGTCATCCGAAAGCTTGACTTCGAGTGAACTGGTCGATGGGTCAAATTCGTAGTGCTCCACCGAGTCTTCGATCATGTTGGATTGGCGGGAACGTACCGATGAAAGCTCCAGATCCAGCTCGTGGGTCTTCTCAAGTGTTGTGGTCTCCTCCCTGCGGAGAATTTTCAGCTCCCCATCCATCTTCTTTATCTTTGCATCGAGTTCTGAGACGGCGGTGCTGATATGTACCGCTTCGGCTCGCTTCTCCTCGGTTCTCGCATATTCACTCTTGAGTTCGGTTTCATTTTCGCGCACAGTCCTCTTGCTCTCTGCCGAGACAGTGAGAAGTTCCGACTGCTGGCCAGTTCTCAATCCAATTGTCTCGATTATGTCGTTTTTCAACTCATCGAGTCTGCTTCGATTTGATCTGAGTGTGCTTAACTGGCCTTCGAGTCCGACGAGTTCCAGCTTAAGCCTGCTATTCTCCTTGTCTGACGCCGTGTAGTCATCCTCCGCAACCTGCAACTTGTCTCGAATATCAGTCAACTCGGACTCGATTTGAGATCTGCTCGCCTGAAGATCATCGACGACCTTCGTCAAATCACATTTGTCTCGCGAGATTGCATCAATCGAGCCTGCAAGCTCTTTCCGAACGTGGTCCTTCTCCGATTTCCGGTCTCTCAGTTCGGCGAGTTCGTATTCGAGATTGGAATTCCTGATATTGAGCTCGGTCGAGCGAGCTCGCAGAACCGAGACCTCGTCTCTGAATGTTTCAAGCTCAGCCAGCTGGTTATCCCGTCTCTTCGTTTTCTCTACTTTGTCATGATTAGTCCGAGCGATCTTATCGATCGACCCCTGCCGTTGTGAAGCCAGGCTCTCCAGTTCGCGTTTTCTCCCAACAAGGACAACCTCCTGCGATCCTGCGGAGCGAACTCGTCCACCCGATGCGACCACCTCGCCGTCCTGATTCCAGAATGCGGCTGATGGATTCTGCTTCACCGGCGCCGTCGCGCCCGGATTCAGCAGATAATGGCCATCGAAGAGAAAATCGAACAAACCGGACAAGTCGTCTTCGCCTGATACGAGAGACCGAACCGGTGTGCATCCCGCAAGAGTATCGCTCGAAGTGGGAGGCACCGGATCAGACACGTAACTCTTCACAATCAAACCGACTCTTCCGAGCTTCTCAGCCCGAACATGGTCGAGCACTGCCGCGGCTGAGTCGTCATCCGCTACCACGAAATAGCCCGCGTACTCACCAAGCACCGCCTGAATCAGCGGGGAGTGTTCACCGTCACTTTCCACAAGGTTCGCAACAGTATCGATTACGCCGGGTATCGCATCCTTTAGTCTACCGATTGCGGCGGTACCTTCCCCATAGCCTTCATAATCCGATATCACCTTTTCGAGAAACTCAAGTCGGGCTGTAATCTTTTCGAGCTTTCCAATCTGCTGTTGTTTCTCAGCATCGAGCTTTTCTATCTCAGCTTCGAGATCGCTGATGGCAGATTCAATCCCGGAGATGCCAGCATTCTTTGCCGTAAGGGTCGCCTCGATCTTCTTGATCTCAGAAGCGACTTCGCTCTGCTCCGCTGACAATTCCTCGATTCTCCCGGCTAATCGGTTGATATCGGTCTTGACTTCAGCCAGTTTCTCGGTATCAGCGGTGTAGCGAAGATCAAGAGTCAACTGGCTTTCACGCCTTCCGGTAAGATTCTCCATAAGGGCGTCCGCCTGCTCTTGCCTCTCCTCAGCCAATTGTCTCAGACGATTGCAGTCTGCGAGCCTGGCCTCAAGCTCCGACTCCGCACTGGTAAGCCGACCGTTGAGATCGGATATGCTTCCAGTAACTTCCCGTCGGTCGCCGTCGTTGTCTTTGAGTTCCTGCTCAAGCGATTCCTGACGTTTGACCAGGTTATCGATGTCTGACCCCGCCTGAGAGAAGGAAACCGAAGCATTCCGCAGCTTTTCATTCAGAACAGAAATCTCGTTTTCCAGCCTGTGACACTTGCCGATAGATTCATCGAGCTCTGACTGGACATCGCGCGCATGCCGATCACATTCGGTTCTCTCAAGGGCGATCTTTTCACGCTGAAGTTCCCATTCCCGCTGCTTTCCCAGATTGGTTTCGCCCTCAATCTTCAATCCTTCCAGCTGCTTCGAAAGCTGATCCTCATTCCGGCTCAGGGCGGTCCACTCCGCGGAACTGAGAGATATTCCGATGCGTTTAATCTCTTCATTCAGGCTCTTGTACCGCTCCGCTTTTGACACCTGCCTCTTGAGCATCGACACCTGCGACCCGACCTCAGTCAGAACATCCTGAAGTCGCAGAAGATCGGACTCAGTCGCTTCGAGCTTGCGCAACGCCTGACGCTTCCGCTGCTTGTATTTCGTGATACCGGCAGCCTCTTCAAAAAGAAACCGCCGCTCTTCGGTCTTGTCCGAAAGCAGCACATCGACCATGCTCTGTTCGATTACCGAATAGGCTCCCGGGCCAAGACCGGTATCGAGAAACATATCGGTGATATCTTTGAGCCGACACGGCGTGCGATTTATGCTAAACTCAGAATCGCCTGAACGGAACAGTCTCCGGGTAACATCGATCTCGTTGTATCCTGACGGAACGGTATGATCGTGATTGTCGAACGACAGCGCCACCTCAGCCATACCGAGCGGCTTGTAATCTCTTGTCCCCGCAAATATAATCTCTTCGAGTCGGGAGCCACGAAGTACCGACATCCGCGTTTCACCGAGCACCCACCTGATCGCATCGAGAAGATTCGTCTTGCCGCAGCCGTTTGGCCCAACTATGCACGTAATCCCTCGATTGAACTTGAGCTCTGTCTTTTCAGGAAACGACTTGAATCCGAGAAGTTGCAGCTTGGAAAGGTACATGTCGTGCGCCTCAGTTGTAAGCTCCCGCTTTCAGCGATGAAAGCACGTTCAGCAGAGAGCGGATGTTCTCGCTATAATCGACGGATATCTTCGACTTGATTTCGATGTTATGAATTGGTGGCCCCCATATTCCGAACAGGCCCACCCGCAATGGTGCACCGGATGTTGCGCTTACCGCGGCATTGAAGCAGCTCTTGTCGAAGTCCAGGTCGACCACGAGTCTGCTTCTCAGATTGCGAATCCGATTGAAGAAACTCTTGTTCGGGAAACCGTACCAACTGATCTCGAGGCTGTGCGGTGCGAAACTGCGAAAGCCCTCTCTGCGGGCAAGTTCCCGGACATCGGAATCCGGCATCGAGACAAGGCAGATCTCCGAGACCGGGAACGCACCGGCAATAGTGGTCGCGTCATCAAGAACTTTGCTCTTGCTGGCTTCATCTGAGGGAAGCAGTACGAGCACGCGACCCGAGCTTTCCAGCTGTTTTCCGATGTCGACGACGGTAGCCTCGAGGCTCTTTATCAGCCAACCGACTTTCAGCCTCTGCACAGTTGTCTTAATCCTGCTCATTTCTTGCCTTGCTGGAATCAATGAACGACTCCCAGTTCTCACTTGTGATCCTGAGCCTGACTCCCTCGTTCCCTGCGATGTGGAAACTCCGCATAGGCTTGAACGGATGGCCATAAATCGACCCTGTAATGAATTCCCAATTCCCTAAAGAGAAGTCAAGCTCTGTCAGCGCTTTGAAACTGTTCAGGCTGTCCGGTTGGAAAGGATCTGTGAATACAGTATCGCCGTCTGCGACAACAGTCGCCCAACTCTCCTGTGTTGATGTCATTGTCACTTCGAGACTCTCAGGATACATCCTTACCGGCCCGTTCGCGAAAGTATCATCCACCGCAGCACTGCTATGATCTTCTGGCAACGTTGCGATGCCCTCTTCTGCGTCATCAATCGATAGTTCCCTGTTTTGTTCAGATGGCTGGACCAGTTCAGTCGGCTGGTCTTCCGCAACGCCCTGGGGCGGATCATCGGTATCTGCCGGTTCCCGCGATGAGATGCTGATATAGATGAACACGATGAAGATACAGAAAACGACTATTGCCATGCCAATGAGATACTTGACT